>JAOUJX010000199.1 GCA_029882955.1 Gammaproteobacteria bacterium | reverse complement strand
AGCCTCTATATGATCAATATGACTATGCACACCACCATCGGAAACCAGACCGAATAAATGCAAAGGCCGATCAGCGACTTTGGCCGATTCAACGGCACTTAACAGCGCCGGATTTTGATAAAAACTGCCGTCCTCTATAGCATCGTCAATACGAACCAGATCCTGTTTTACAATCATGCCACTGCCAATGGTCATATGGCCGACTTCAGAGTTACCCATTTGCCCCAGCGGCAATCCAACACCACGACCCGAGGCTTCCAGTGTCGTGAAGGGATATTTGGAAAAGTAGTGGTCAAAATTCGGGGTATCAGCTTCCACAACCGCGTTATTTTCGTGACTGGGATTTATACCAAATCCATCCAGGATTATGAGTAATGTGGGTTTGCGGAATTCTCTGGATGCTGTCGGCATTGATAGTTTCTGGTTAAATAAAAAGCCTGCGCATAATACCGCAACTCAATCCGTGCGTTAACACGGATGGGAAACTTTCGACCAAATTTAATATCGAGGAGTGTGGGCTCAGGCTTCCAGGTCGACCAGGGTGCCTATACGTTCGTTAGCGGCTTCCAGAGAACGGGCGTTTGCCTGTACCGCCTGGACAATTTCTTTTTGCTCGACGAGGGCTCGATCCTGAGAGCTGGTATCGTGAGATTGAGTACCTTCATTACGCGCTACTTCGGCGACATTACGTTCCAGTAATTCTTCCTGGGTTCGTATGCCTTCGACCGCGCTTTGGGTCGAGGAAGCGACGATAGGCGGTGTATTAGGAATGCTCGGGATATTCATGGTAACCACTTTTCGTTTCTTTAAGCCAGATAAGTATAGCCGATAATTATGAAATTGCCGAGCCTATGACTGTTTCGGGGGCTAAAAGAGAAAATTTACCGATTAACGCTTAATAAGCGTTTTCCTGCTGTTTCAATTCGCTGGTTACCTGCTCCTGCTTCATCGCCCGAAAAGCTGCTGGATCAACATAACTGAGGCGGGTACGATAATTTTTCCAGTCAGAACGTAAAAGTATTTCAGTACCACCATCAAGCCAGCGATAGCTTTGATCAGAAATAAATTTACCCTTCACTAATTTGGGCTCACCATATTTCTGGCGCAGTTCTTTCAGCATAATTGGCTGTCGAAGACCAACAAACTCATATTCTGCAAAAGCGAAACGCCGATCCTGCTTTATATAACCGAGATATAAACGCGAAGATCCTGCCAGTAGCTCTCCACTTTCAAATATATCGTACCATTTAGCCTCATCGCCCTTGCTGATGAGTTTTGCACCAGCCTGTTTGGCCGCACCGACTAATTTATCATGATTTGCCGCACTGAGCTGAATACCGAATAGCTCGGCCGCAGTCAGATTATGGCTGAGTAGCAGAAATAATAATATTGCGAATCTAGTTTTAATCGGAGTTCTCCACCGTCTGGTACAGGTATCGGGCGGAGGTCAGGATTATTGAGGAATTTTATTGATTAACTGAAGGCAACCTGCAGAAGCTAGGGTCCAGGCTCAGGCTTGGTATCGGACTCAGCTGCCTCTGCGCGATCTAACTCGGCATCCAGTTCTTCATCGCTCAGCGGCTGATAATCGTCATCACCGGTAAGGTTTTCATCATCGGACAACTCATCGGCTTCAGCCTGTTCCAGTTTTTCCCTGAAAATAATCGCGGAAGCAATCACCCCGCCTTCGAATAATATCCACACGGGTACTGCCAGTAGCACCTGCGAAATCACATCGGGAGGCGTTAATAGCATACCAAGAATAAAAGCACCGACGATGACATAGGGGCGCATTTCAGACAGTTTCTTAGGCGTAGTCAAACCGACCGCGACTAAAATAATGGTCGCAATCGGTACTTCAAAAGCCAGACCAAAACCGAAAAACAACGCCAGCACGAAATCGAGATAGCGCCCTATATCGGTGGATATAGCCACCATTTCGGGCCCGATACTGGTAAAAAACCCAAATACCAGCGGAAAAACCACGTAATAGGCGAACGCCATACCGGCGTAAAACAGAATAATACTGGATACCAGCAAAGGACCCGCGATACGTTTTTCCGAGCTATAAAGACCTGGTGCGACAAAAGCCCAAAGCTGATGCAATATTACCGGCATTGCCAGAAACACCGATAACATTAATACGAGTTTGAACGGCGTCAGGAAGGGCGATGCGACATCTATCGCAACCATAGTCGAGCCTTCCGGCAAGTGTTTGGTCAGCGGTTCGGCGAGATAGACATAGATTTCGTTCGCCCAGTAAAACAGACTGAGAAATATTACCAGTATCGCCAGCATCATACGAACCACGCGGTCGCGTAGCTCGACAAGGTGTGACATCAAGCTGCCGCTTTTGTCTTCTTCGGCTGTGCCCTGATCACTCATTACTGCTTACTTTCCCGGCTTTAGGTTTGACTGCTTTCTTTTTTACAGCCTTCTTTTTGGCGGCTTTCTTTTTCGCAGCCTTCGCCGGAGGCTTCTCAAGTTCCGGCGCAGAGATATCTTCGCTCTCCGGTGTTGACAGGCTATCGGTCCAACTTTGGCCTATTTCACCTTCTGTGATATCTGCAACTGACTCTTCGACTTCGTTAACACTACTACTAACATCCCTGCCGACATCATCGACAACTTTCTTCAGCGACTGCAGTTCGTCATTTTGTTTATTGAGTATATCGCGCAATTCATCCGCGCGTAATTCGCTTTCGACGTCGGACTTAACACTCGACATAAAACGCCGCAGCCTACCGAAATACTTTCCGGCAGTACGTGCAACGGCTGGTAAACGTTCGGGACCGATGACCACAAGGCCGACGATGCCGATTAGCACCAGCTCTGTGAAACCCATGTCAAACATCTACGTTACCTGAAAGCTTTTTGATCGATAAGATTGTACTGGTACAGCATAAGACCAGGTCTCAGGATGCCTTGTCTTTTTCTTCGGTGGCTTTGCCTTCGATGACATGGCTACCAGCATCTTCACTTTTGTCCTCGGCAACCTGCTGCTCGTCTTTAACCGATTTTTTAAAGTTTTTAATCGCGCTACCGAGGTCACCGCCAACATTGCGCAGTTTCTTGGTCCCGAATAACAGGATCACGATCCCCAGGATTAATAACAATGACCAGATACTTATTCCACCAAAACCCATAATTCACCTCTATTTACTGTTGTCGCGAAGCTTTTTTTCGTCGATCCCGGATAAACCGAATCTTCTTTCGAGTTCATCCAGCACCTGCTGCGCGGTTAAATTCTGTTGTGCCAGCATAACCAGACTATGAAACCATAGATCGGCGGTCTCATAAACAATTTGTTGTTTGTCACCTGATTTTGCAGCAATAATCGTCTCGGCAGACTCTTCACCGATTTTTTTCAGGATGGTATCGAGCCCTTTGTCGTACAAACTAGCGACATAGGAAGATTCGGGTTCAGCACCCTTCCTCGATTCCAGCACTGTCATCAAGCGCGCCAGTATATCACCACTCATTGATAAATCTCGCTCGGATTTTTAATTATTTCTTCGTCTACCCGCCACTCACCATCCTGCAATACACGAAAAAAGCAACGACGACGACCTGTGTGACAGGCAATACCACCAATCTGCTCGACCTGTAACAGCACGACATCGGCGTCACAGTCGATACGTATCTCGCTTAAGGCCTGAACGTGACCCGACTCTTCACCTTTATACCAGAGCTTTTGTCGTGACCGTGACCAGTAGACAGCACGATTATGCTCGTAGGTCAGTGCCAGGGCTTCGTGATTCATCCATGCGACCATCAGGATTTCGCCAGATCTGACATCCTGCGCAATCGCAGGCACCAGTCCACTGTCATCCCATTTTATTATATCGAGCCAGTTGTTCACGCCGTCAATCCCGGACTTCGATGCCATGCGATTTCATGAAAGCCTTAGCTTCGCCGATGGAATACTCGGCAAAATGGAAAATGCTTGCGGCGAGCACTGCGTCGGCTCTACCCAGTAACACGCCATCGGCCAGGTGCTGTAAGTCACCTACTCCGCCGGAGGCTATCACCGGCACGCGCACGGCTTCAGATACCTGACGAGTCAGGTCGTTATCAAACCCTATTTTGGTGCCATCACGATCCATGCTGGTGAGAAGAATTTCACCAGCACCGTACTCATCCATTTTTCGAACCCACTCAATGACATCTATACCGGTTGGTTTACGCCCGCCGTGGGTAAAAATTTCCCAGCGATACGGCTCGCCAGGCTGACTGACTTTCTTGGCATCAACGGCGACCACAATACATTGCGAGCCAAATTTATCCGCGGCCTGTTTGACAAATTCTGGATTGAAAACCGCTGCGGTATTAATACTCACCTTATCGGCCCCGGCATTGAGCATGCGACGGATGTCAGAAATTTCGCGGATGCCACCACCGACCGTCAGCGGGATAAATACTTCACTGGCTACATCTTCAACCACATGCACCATGGTATCGCGATTATCCGAGCTTGCCGTAATATCGAGAAAAGTGATTTCATCGGCACCTTCGAGATTGTAACGCCGAGCGATTTCTACCGGATCACCGGCATCACGAATCTCGACAAACTGCACGCCTTTGACCACGCGACCATTATCGACATCGAGACAGGGAATAATACGTTTTGCCAGGGACATGATTAATGCTGATCGATGTAGGCTTGCGCCTCTTCGAGGCTAATGGTGCGTTCGTATAAGGCTCGACCGATTATGGTGCCTTCGATACCCGAGCTTTTAACTTCGTTGAGACGCTTGATATCGTTAATATCGGTTACACCACCCGAGGCAATGACTGGAATACTTATCGATTCCGCGAGTTTTTGTGTGGCTTCGACATTCACGCCCTGCATCATACCATCGCGACTGATGTCGGTATAAACAATCGCTGCAACGCCCTGATCTTCAAAGCGCTGCGCGAGGTGCTCTGCGGATTGATCCGAATCCTCGGCCCAGCCCTGTACCGCAACCATGCCGTTTTTAGCGTCGATACCAACAATCACGTTGCCGGGGAATTCTGAACATAATTCGGTGACGAATTCGGGCTGTTTAACCGCCTGAGTACCGATAATGACATAGCTCGCGCCAGCCGCCAGATACGCCTCAACCGTTTCCACAGTGCGTATACCACCACCAATTTGTATCGGCAAGCCGGGAAAACTCGCACAAATATCTTCGATGACATCGGCATTCACCGGTTTACCTTCGAAAGCGCCGTCCAGATCGACCAGGTGAAGCCGCTGACAGCCCTGTGATACCCACTTACCCGCCATCGCCACCGGATCGTCAGAGAAAACGGTACTATCTTCCATGACACCCTGTCGCAGGCGCACGCACTGGCCCTGCTTTAAGTCAATCGCTGGAATCAGAATCATGGCTGACCATCCCAATTTACAAAATTTGATAAAAGTTGAAGACCTGCATCGGCGCTTTTTTCGGGGTGACATTGCAATGCAAAGACATTATCCCGCGCAATCGCCGCACTAAACTCGAAGCCATATTCGCAGGCACCAACTGTCAATGAGGCGTCCTCAGTCTGTAAGTAATAGCTATGGACAAAATAAAACCTGGCACCATCCTCGATGCCCTGCCACATGGGATGCTGCCGGGTCTGTTTGAGCTGGTTCCAGCCCATGTGTGGCACTTTAAGCCTGTTACCCTGGCTATCGCAATGCTTATCACCAAAGTAGCGCACCTGGCCGGGGAGAAAACCCAGACATTCGGTACCCTGATTTTCTTCACTATGCTCGATCAAAACCTGCATACCCATGCAAATACCGAGAAACGGTCGACTTTTGGCGGCTTCGAGAATCGTGTCGCGCAAACCATACTCGTCGATCGCCCGCATACAATCACCCGCCGCACCCTGCCCCGGAAACACGACTCGATCAGCCTCGAAAATATGTTCTGGTGTCGAGGTCAAAATCACCTCATGCTTATCATCGGCAACATGCTCCAACGCTTTCACTACCGATCTAAGATTACCCATGCCGTAATCGATAACAGCAATTTTCTGCATAGGTTAAAGCGATCCTTTGGTGGAAGGAACAACACCGGCCATTCGATCATCAAGAGATATCGCAACGCGTACCGCCCTGCCGAATGCCTTGAAAATAGTCTCAGCGATATGGTGGGCATTTTTACCCTGGAGGTTATCGATGTGTAGCGTCGCAGGCGCATGGTTAGCAAAACCCTGAAAAAACTCATGGAACAGATCGACATCAAACTGGCCTATTCTCGCACGGGGATATTCGACACGGTATTCGATCCCGGGCCGGCCCGAGAAATCGATCACGACACGTGATAGCGCTTCATCCAGCGGCACGTAAGCATGACCGTAACGCATAATGCCTTTTTTGTCGCCCAGCGCCTGCTGGAAGGCCTGGCCGATGGTAATGCCAATATCCTCAACCGTGTGATGATCATCGATATGCGTATCACCTTTGGCTTTAATGTCGAGGTCGATTAAGCCGTGACGGGTAATCTGATCGAGCATATGCTCGAGGAATGGTATTCCGGTGACAAAACTGGATTGTCCCGTACCATCAAGATTTAACGAGACAGTAATTTGGGTTTCCAGAGTATCCCTGGTAACGGTGGCACAACGATCTGACATGGGTTCTTCGGATAGGACTACTGAGGAGCCGAATCATAATCGACATTCATTTCCATTTCGACTATTAATTGCACTGAGTCGGAGTCAATTCTGACTCCGCACCATTTAGACGCTATACCTAATCAAGAATAAAGGTCACCGGCCCATCGTTGATCAATTGAACTTGCATATCGGCACCGAATACGCCTGATTCTACGACCGGATGAATACTGCGGGCGATATCCACCATGCGAGAAAAAATTGCCTTGCCATGCTCGGGCGATGCCGCCGAGGTAAAACTGGGCCTGCGCCCCTTTTTCGTATTAGCTGCGAGCGTAAACTGTGGTACGAGCAGCAAACCACCTGCGATATCGCGTAACGACAGATTCATCCTGTCATCCTGGTCGGCAAACACACGGTAATTCAGAATTCGCTCAACGAAATGCTTCGCGGTCGGGACATCGTCCTCGTTCTGGACGCCGATCAGTACCAGTAAACCCTGATCAATTGCTCCGACGCATTCACCATTTACCACAACACTAGCAGTCGTAACACGTTGTAATAAGGCGATCACGATAAAATTTCGAGCATTCGGTTCGTGCTATCCACCAGCGCTTTACTGATACCTGATTCGGTAGCCGCATGCCCCGCATTATCAATAATCCTCAAACGGCACTCATCCCAGCCCTGGTGCAGTGCCAGGGCCTGCTCGATCGGACAAATCATGTCGTAGCGACCGTGGATAATAAAACCCGGGAGGTGTTTAATCTTATCCATATCTTCGAGCAATTGATTTGGCCTGAGAAAGCTCTGATTGATAAAATAATGACACTCGATACGCGCAATACTCAGGGCGATATGCGGGTCGCTAAAATGATTCACCACCTGCCTGTCGGGCATTAAAGTCGCCGCGCTACCT
>JAOUJX010000003.1 GCA_029882955.1 Gammaproteobacteria bacterium | reverse complement strand
GAACCCTTTCCGCCCTGGGGTCTATGAAGAGCAGATAGCGGTATTAAGCTGTAATTAAGTTATGCGCCCTTAAATGAAAAAAGCCCGAATAGATGCCCTATGGTAATAGTTCATCCAACGATTGCTGGTGATACTGCGCTATTCTTGGCAAAATAGACCACCAATGACTCAACTCAATCCACCAGCAAATAAACCCCGCATTAGCGCTAGCGATCGCCTGGGATTCACTCTGTTCCTGGCTTTAACGCTACACGCGCTTGTCGTTCTTGGCGTCGGATTTACTCATACCCGCAGCCCTCAGTCGAATGCTCTACCGAGCCTCGACATAATCCTCGCCAATTCACGCAGTCTTGAAGCGGTAGAAAGACCCGATTATCTGGCACAGGAGGATCAGGCAGGCGGTGGTAAGGCGGATGAAAAGGCCCGGCCAAGCGCCCCTATATCAGCGAACACACCATTAGACCAGCGAGGCCTCGCCGATCAGGCTCGGGCCGAGTTGCACAAAAGTCAACTGGCGATCAATCAGCTGTATTACATTAGCCAGGTAGATTCTCCGAATAGCATTAATCAGCAGCAACAGGAAAAATTGCAGCAATCAGAATCAAAGCAGTCCGATCAAATCGATCAACAGCAAAGTGCTATTGCCCGCTTGCAGGCAGAAATTCGAAAAATGACCATAGACTATGCCAAACGTCCCAAAATCGTGGTGCTAACGGCCAGCACTAAAAAGGCAATTGAGGCGGGGTATCTTGCAGCCTGGGTACAAAGAATTGAAAGTATTGGAAACCTCAACTACCCTGCCGAAGCCAGGATTAATAAAATAGACGGCCAATTACGCATGAGCGTTCGACTCAATGCCGACGGAGAAATTCTGGAAGTCGTCATTACTAAATCATCCGGCAGTAGTCTGCTCGATGAAGCCGCCAGGAGAATCCTCCGGCTTGCTCAGCCTTTCCCAGAATTTCCGCTGGAAATGCGGGAACAGGCCGACCAGGTAGTTATCATCAGAACCTGGGACTTCAACAGTAACCGTTTCAGAACCAATAATGGAGTGAGTTAATCATGCCTGAAGAAAATACTGGTCTGGTCAACAAATGCCTTATCGCAACCCCGGCGATAAAAGATCCTCTCTTTGCTTCGAGCCTGGTATATATGTGTGAGCATAATGAATCGGGCAGTATGGGCCTGGTCATCAACCACCCCACCGATCAAAATCTGGAAGAGATTTTTGTACAGCTCGACATCGAATGCAAAGACGAAGATATTCGCAAGCAGCCCGTTTACCTTGGTGGGCCGGTACAACTCGAACAGGGTTTCGTACTACATACCAACAACCAGGAATGGCAAAAAAGTACAGAGGTTTCGGCAGGCATTTATGTCACCAGTTCGAAAGATATTCTGGAAGCTATCGCGGAACACAAGGGTCCTGAAGAGTATCTGGTAATCCTCGGTTTCTCTGGCTGGGCATCGGGCCAACTCGAATCCGAGCTACAGGAAAATTCGTGGCTAACCTCTTCGGCGGACGTCGAGTTATTATTTCACGACAACGCCGATGACAAGTGGCAGATTGCTTTTGACTCGCTAGGTTTCGACATTAATAATTTGTCACCCGTCAGTGGCAATGCCTGACAATGAAGTAAAAACCGTCGTCGGTTTTGACCTCGGCACCCATTGGACCGGTGTTGCTGTCGGGCAGACACTAACGGCTCAGGCCACACCACTGGAAGCCATCAGATCGATTAAGCAAAAACCTAACTGGCAAATGATCGAGCAACTGATAAAAGAGTGGCAACCACAAATACTCATCGTTGGTCTGCCCACTATGCTTGACGGTGAGCCAGACGAAATGACTGAAGCCGCCAAAAAATTCAGCCGACAGCTCCATGGGCGCTTTCATATCGATACCGATCTGGTCGACGAACGGCTTACCACTCGTGAGGCTTACCAGGTTGTCACGGAAAGCGGGCAGTACAAAAGCAAACCCGAAATCGACAGTATTGCTGCCGTCATAATTACTGAATCCTGGTTACGCAGCCACGCTGAGAAACCAAATAAATAAGACCAAATTATCGTATGGCTTTTTAATTTATGATATAAAGCCTCCCCAGTGTAACCAGTGGAATACTTGTGTCTTTACCATCCGTCGAATTGCTAATCGATAAGCTCACCGAGGCACTCAAATCCTATTTCCCAGGCGAACAACCCACTTCAGAACAACCGATCATCGTCGGTATCGAAACCGGCGGCTACTGGGTAGCAGAAACGATTCACCAGGCAATCGCTCCCGGCACAGACCTGGGACGTTTAAATATTTCTTTTTATCGCGATGACTTTACCAAGAAAGGATTGCACCCAACGGTAAATCCATCCACTTTGCCTGCCAATATAGACGACAAAACCATCATCCTGGTCGACGATGTATTGCATTCAGGTCGCACCATCCGCGCCGCGATGAACGAAATTTTTGATTACGGAAGACCCCAGCGCATCATACTCGCAATACTCATTGATCGTGGCGAACGTGAAATTCCAGTCCAGGCCGACATCGTCGGAGAGACCATGGAACTGAAAGCGGGTGAACATATTAAACTCGAAGGCCCGAACCCACTTCGCTTAACTCTGAAATCGGTAGGCGAGCATGCCTGATAGTAACCTTCAACTCGATGATAACGGTAAACTACGACATTTTCTGAGCATCGAAGGCCTTAACCAGTCGATTCTCACCGAAATACTCGATACCGCAGAATCTTTCATCTCGGTTGCCGGACGCAACGTCAAGAAGGTGCCGATACTGCGCGGTAAAACCGTCGCCAATCTGTTTTTCGAACCCAGTACCCGCACACGCTCAACTTTCGAACTCGCGGCACAGCGCCTGTCTGCCGACATTCTTAATCTGAACGTCAGTACTTCGGCGACCACCAAGGGCGAGTCGCTGCTCGACACTCTGCAAAACCTCGAAGCGATGCAGATCGACATGTTCGTCATCCGTCATCAGGATAGCGGCAGCGCGCATTTTTTTGCGCAACATGTACGTCCCGGCGTGAGTGTATTGAATGCCGGCGACGGGCAACATGCCCATCCAACCCAGGCAATGCTCGATATGTTTACCATTCGACATTTCAAACAGGATTTTAGCCAACTGAGGATCGCGATAGTCGGTGACATCCTGCATTCCAGAGTGGCGCGCTCGCAGATACACGCACTGAATTTACTCAATACCGCCGAAGTGCGTGTCATCGCACCCCGTACTCTGCTGCCGGTCGAAACCGAAGCGCTTGGCGTTAAAATTTATAACAATCTGGAGCAGGGTCTAAAGGATGTCGACGTTGTCATCATGCTGCGCCTACAGAAAGAGCGTATGCGTGGTGCTTTACTACCCAGTGAAAAAGAATATTTCCGTCTTTATGGCCTGTCCCAGGAGCGATTAAAACGCGCAAAGCCTGATGCCATCGTCATGCACCCGGGTCCTGCCAACCGAGGAGTAGAGATCGAATCGAGCGTCATGGACGGCAGCCAGTCGGTGATATTAAATCAGGTCAGCTTTGGCATCTCTGTGCGTATGGCAATCATGTCGATGATCGTAGGCCAGTCAGGTCTGCATGGAGACCAATCATGAGCCTGCATATTCGCAATGGCCTGCTGGTAGACCCGGTTAGCAATACCATTTCCAGCACCGATGTTTTCGTTGAAAATGACCGAGTAACCAGCCTGGGTAAACCACCTAAGAATTTTACCGCTAACCAGACTATCGATGCGAAAGGGTATTGGATTATGCCCGGATTGGTCGATATTCAAGCGCGTTTGCGCGACCCGGGGCAACCCGAAAAAGGCAATATCGCCAGCGAAACGTCAGCAGCGATTCAAAATGGCATCACCAGTATATGCCTGCCACCGGATACTCAGCCGGTCATCGATAATTCGGCAACTGTAGAGCTTATTCATCACCGCAACGCTACCTTCGGCCATAGCGCGCGGGTCTATCCGATCGGCGCATTAACCCGTGATCTCGGTGGTGACCAGCTCAGCAATATGGCAAGCCTGAAAGCAAACGGTTGCGTGGCATTTAGTAATGCGACACGCCCTTTGCTCAATAACCTGGTCCAACGCCGGGCGATGGATTACGCGGCCGGTGAAGATATGCTGGTCATCATCCAACCCATCGATGTCGATTTACAGGGTAATGGCTGTGCTCACGAGGGGGCTATTGCAACCCGACTCGGACTACCCGCGATTCCAGAAGCCGCTGAAACAGCAGCGCTCGCCAAAGACATTGAACTGGTCGCGCAAACCGGAGTACGAACACACTTCGGCCAGTTATCCTGCGCCCGTTCTGTCGATATGATTCGACGCGCAAAAGCCAAAGGCCTGCCCATTAGCGCCGACTGCGCCATGCATCAACTGTTTTTAACCGACCACGACATCGGCATCTTCGACAGCAGCAAGCTCACACTACCGCCCCTGCGCAGCCAATATGATAAAGAAGCACTACGCGAAGGTGTAGCCGACGGCACCATCGACTGCCTGTGCTCGGACCATCAACCCCACGAAACCGATGCCAAATTACGACCATTCCCATCTGCGGAGCCAGGCATTAGTGCTTTCGATACCTTTTTATCGCTCGCCTTAAGACTGGTCGAAGAAAACGTACTCGACTTACCCGAGATGATTGCCCACCTAACCGTCAACCCTGCTCGTATTCTGGGCTTACCGGCAGGAAAATTAGAGGCGGGCGAGCTAGCCGACATCATTATTGTCGACCCAGACGCTCACCATATCTGTCGAAGCAAAGACTTTGTATCCCAGGGTAAAAACACTGCATTCGAAGGCTGGGATTTTAATGGCAGGGTGTTAACCACCATCGTATCGGGGCAAATCGTCTACCAGCGGTAATACGGCCCGCTTCGCAACAACTATTCCTCAGATGGCAGAACCAAATCTTCGAGCCCGCCCTGAGCGTTCAAATCACGCCGTTTCTCTTCGGATGTTTGCGGTTGTTGCTGACTGCCGAAATTGATCTTCCATTCCAGATTAGTGCTGGAATCCGCATAAGCAAGTGCACTTTTTATAGTAATCACATCCGACCTGTAAAGATTATATAGCGACTGATCAAAGGTTTGCATTCCAGTAGAATCACCCTTTTCCATGATTTCCTTGATCTCATTGAAGTTACCATCGCGCAGTAACTCAGAGATATAAGGCGTATTCATCATCACTTCGACCGCACAGGCGAGTTTACCGTGCATGCCTGGCACCAGGCGCTGTGAAACCACAGCTCTCAAGTTAAGCGATAAGTCCATCAACAATTGCTCACGCATGTCTGATGGGAACATATTCATGATCCTGTCCATGGCCTGGTTGGAATTAACCGCGTGCAAAGTCGTCAGGCACAAATGGCCGGTATCGGCAAAATTAATCGCCGCCTTCATAGTCTCTGCGTCACGCGCCTCACCGATCATAATCACTTCTGGTGCTTCACGCAGTGCTTCGCGCAACGCATTTTGATAGCTCAGGGTATCAATACCAACTTCGCGTTGAGAAACGATTGATTTGTTATGCCTGAAGACAAACTCGATTGGATCCTCAATGGTAAGGATATGCCCGCCAACAGCCTGGTTGCGATGGTTAATCATGGATGCCAGCGAGGTCGACTTACCCGAGCCGGTAGAGCCAACCACCAATACCAGACCAGTGTTATTCATGACTATCTGCTTCAAAACCTGAGGCAATCCTAGCTCATCTATAGTCGGTATATCCCATTTAATATAACGAATTACCATCGACACTTCGGAACGCTGAATAAAAATATTGACCCGAAAGCGACCGACGTCGGCCAGCGTAAAACCAAGATTTAACTCACGATTGATTTCAAAATCGCGCACCTGCTCCTCGTTTAACAGGCTATAGGCGAGCTTCTCCACCTGACCGTTCTGGAAAGAGTTTTTAGCAATAGCATTGGTCTTACCCTGCACCTTCATATTCGGTGGCGCACCCGAAATAAAAAACAGGTCGGAGCCCTGCTTTTCCACCATAATTTTTAAATATGGCTCTAATAGCTTCGTTGTCGGTTCTCGGCTCATGATTAAATTAATCCACCCGGACTATCATCGTCCGACTCTTCCAGTTCGAAATCACGATGATCCTCCACCAGGCCCGATTTTCGCGCGGTATCACTTTCGAGTTTAATACGCAGTCGAATATCGTTCACCGAATCGGCGTTACGCAGAGCGTCTTCGAAGGTGATCTGACGAGACTCAAAGAGATCAAATAAGGCCTGATCGAAGGTTTTCATGCCGGCCTCATTTGACTTGGCAATCAAGGCCTTCATTTCATGCACCTCACCCTTGAATATCATGTCCGCCATTAACGGTGTATTGATCATCACTTCGATGGCGGGAATCCGGCCGGCGCCGTCTATTTTTGGAATCAGGCGCTGAGAAATCAGGCCCTTCAAGTTCAGAGATAAATCCATTAACAGTTGTGAACGGCGCTCATCAGGGAAAAAATTGATAATACGGTCGAGCGCCTGGTTGGTACTATTGGCGTGTAAAGTGGTCAAACACAGATGACCTGTCTCCGCAAAAGCGATTGCGTGTTCCATGGTTTCCCTGTCACGAACTTCGCCGATCAGGATTACATCGGGGGCCTGGCGCAGCGTATTCTTCAATGCAACTTCGTAAGATTCGGTATCGACACCTACTTCGCGTTGCGTTACCAGGCAATTGCCATGATTGTGCACAAATTCAACCGGATCCTCGATAGTAATAATATGACCATGACTGTTTTGGTTACGATAGTCGACCATTGACGCCAGCGAAGTCGATTTACCCGAACCCGTACCGCCGACGAAGATTACCAGACCTCGTTTGGTCATCGCGATATCCTGCAGGATTGGCGGCAAATTAAGTTCTGCAAAGCTGGGAATTTCAGAATTAATGATCCGCAATACCAGTCCGCTACTGCCACGCTGTATAAATGCATTGACACGAAAACGAGCGACACCGGGCAAGGCAATCGAAAAATTACATTCCTGTTTTTCCTCAAATTCCGAAACCTGCTTGTCATTCATAATCGAACGCGCCAGCATCTGTGTGTGATTGGGGGACAGATTTTGCCTGGAAACAGTGGTGACTTTGCCATCGATTTTCATCGCAGGCGGCGAACCGGAGGTGATAAATAAATCGGACCCGTCCTTGCTCACCATCATGCGCAACAGGTCGTGCATAAAACTTATCGCCTTATTACGATCCATTATTAACTCCCGTAAACATATTTAACACCGGTTTAGAGCTGGTCCGGATGTGCGGCTTTCTTCTGCGCTTCATCCTTCGACACAACGCCCTGAGCCAGCAAACCTTTGAGATTCTGATCCAGGGTCTGCATCCCGACATTTTGGCCGGTTTGAATCGCTGAATACATTTGTGCAACCTTATCTTCGCGAATCAGGTTTCGGATCGCCGGAGTACCTATCATAATTTCGTGGGCAGCAACCCGGCCACCGCCAATCTTCTTCATCAGGGTTTGAGAAATAACCGCTTTCAGCGACTCGGATAACATCGAGCGCACCATCGACTTTTCAGCCGCCGGGAATACATCGACGATACGATCGATTGTTTTCGCCGCCGAGCTGGTGTGTAGGGTACCAAATACCAGGTGACCGGTTTCTGCAGCCGAAAGCGCCAGCCGGATAGTTTCCAGGTCACGCATCTCGCCGACCAGAATAGTATCGGGGTCTTCCCGCAGAGCCGAACGTAGCGCCTCGTTAAATCCCAGCGTATCCCGATGCACTTCGCGCTGGTTGACCAGGCATTTTTTACTCTCGTGGACAAATTCGATCGGGTCTTCGACGGTCAATATATGGCCATATTCGGAGTCGTTCTTATAATCGACCATACCCGCGAGCGTGGTCGATTTACCGGAACCCGTGGGCCCCGTAACCAACACGATACCACGCGGGTATTCTGATATTTCCTGGAAAATTTTTGGTGCCCCGAGGTCTTCGAGCGATAATATTTTGGAGGGGATAGTTCTAAAAACACCACCGGCACCTCGATTATGATTAAAAGCGTTCACGCGGAAACGCGCCAACCCGGGAATTTCGAATGAGAAGTCGGTCTCCAGAAACTCTTCGTAGTCCTTGCGCTGCTTGTCACTCATGATGTCATAAATCATGTCATGAACCTGCTTATGATCCATCTCTGGCACGTTAATCCGACGAATATCACCATCGACGCGAATCATAGGTGGCAAACCAGAAGAAAGGTGTAAATCAGATGCCCCCTGTTTTACACCAAAGGCTAATAATTGAGCTATATCCATGAATAATTCCGCAGTTGATTTATGTTAAGCAAGCACCATGTTTCAATCACTGGTTTATATAGGTCCTTTTTTTGATTACGGCCCCGTGCCAAACCACTTATAATTCGAGGAGCCAGTTGATTAAAACCATAGTAAATAAAATATCACTTAAACTATAGCAAAACCTATGCAGAACATCGAAAAAAATCTTATAGATATAAATCACCAAATCGAATCGGCTGCACTCGAGTTTAAACGCGACCCAAAAGATATCTCCCTGTTAGCGGTGAGCAAGAAAAAACCCACAGAAGACATTCGCGGCGCCTATGCCTGCGGGCAAAGAGACTTTGGCGAAAACTACCTGCAGGAGGCTCTGGAAAAAGTCGAAGAACTCTCCGATCTCAATATCGTCTGGCACTTTATAGGAGCAGTGCAATCGAACAAGACCAGACCGCTAGCGCAAAACTTCCACTGGGTACACTGTATCGACCGCCTGAAAACAGCCAAACGGCTGAGCGAACAGCGACCGCAATCGATGCCGCCACTGAATCTTTGCATCCAGGTAAACGTCGACCAGGAAGCCAGTAAAGCGGGAGTCCGTCTAGATGAAGTCGATCAGCTAGCAGAAAAAATTGCCGAACTGCCGGCTATACGATTGCGTGGACTAATGGCGATTCCTGCGCCACAGGCCGATTTTGACTCACAACGCAAACCCTTCGCCCAATTACGTCAGGCGCTTGAGAGACTCAATCATAAAGGCCTCGATTGCGATACCCTGTCGATGGGTATGACGCATGACATGGACGCAGCCATTGCAGAAGGTGCCACTGTGGTTAGAATAGGCACAGCAATTTTCGGAGAACGACTTTGAATCAGAAACTGTGTCTTATCGGTGCAGGCAACATGGCCACCAGTTTAATCGGCGGACTCATCGCTAATGATTTCGACGCAGGGCTAATCACCGCCTGCGATATTAATACCGAACAATTAGATAAACTGGCCAGCGATTTCTCAGTCAACACATCGGGTGACAATATCACCTCGGCAGCAGAGGCTGACATTGTTATGCTCGCGGTTAAGCCCCAGGTCATGCAGATAATCTGCGAACAACTGGCAGAGCTGCAAAACCGGCCCAGTCAGCTTTTCATTAGTATCGCCGCAGGGGTGCGAGAGGCCGATATCAATCGCTGGCTTGGCGGCTCGCGCGCAGTAGTACGCTGCATGCCGAACACGCCATCGCTAATACAGCTCGGCGCCACCGGTTTATATGCCAATCCACAGGTGAGCAATGCTCAGAAACAAACCGCTCAGTCGATACTGGGTTCAGTTGGTATAACGGTATGGGTAGAAGAGGAAACCGCACTCGACGCCATCACTGCAATCTCGGGCAGTGGTCCGGCTTATTTCTTTTATTTCATCGAATTGTTACAACGGGCTGGCATCGAACTCGGCCTCGATAGCGAAACCGCACTGGCACTCGCGCGTCAGACCGCTCTCGGTGCGGCAACAATGGCTCAGTCTGACGATGCCGCTGAGTTACGCGCCAGAGTGACTTCGAAAAAAGGCACCACCGAGCAGGCAATCCTGTCTTTCCAGAAGAATCACCTCGATTTACTGGTCAGGGACGCCACTAAAGCTGCTTATGACCGCTCTGCGGAACTCGCCAGAGAACTGGCTAATCAACCGTAAAACTTACTCACTACCGGATAAGACATGGGCTCTAACTATTTAACTTCACCACTGATGCTTATCATCAATACACTGTTTGATCTGTATATTTTTCTGGTGTTATTGCGCTTTCTGCTACAGGCTTTCCGCTCCGATTTTTATAACCCGGTTTCACAATTTATCGTCAAAGCCACAACGCCACCATTACGCATTCTAAGGCGATTTATTCCCAGTATATCCGGTCAGGATACTGCCGCTATCGTTTTGTGCCTGACGTTGATTTACCTCAAATTTATACTCCTGAGAGCACTCGACATACCGGGCGTCCCGATCGGCAATATTTCCGCTCCTATCGGCTCTGTCAGCTATGTGGGTTTAGTGATATATGCTATCGCTGATTTGATATCGCTAATCCTGACCATCTTTTTAATCGCGATTATTATCCAGGTTATCTTAAGCTGGATTAATCCCGGACAATACAACCCGGTGATCGGTCTGGTGCACTCTATCGCAAGACCCGCATTACGACCGTTCCAGAAACTCATCCCTCCCCTGGGCGGGCTTGATTTGACACCACTGTTTGCCAGCCTGGGCATCATGGTTTTAAAAATGCTAATAATCCCACCCATTGTCTATCTGGGAAGTTTTTAAACTTATGACCCTCACCGAACTACGCTACATCGTTGCAGTCTCGCAAAAGAATCACTTTGGACGCGCCGCGCAGGCCTGTTTTGTCAGTCAGCCCACGCTGAGTATTGCCATTAAAAAACTCGAAGAAGAACTCGACGTAAAACTTTTCGAACGTAGCTCGAAAAACGAAATTCGAATCACCGAAATCGGGCAGCAAATTATCGACCAGGCCTTTGTCGTATTACAGGAAGCACAAATCCTCACTGAAATCGCAAAACAGGGCAAAGACCCGCTATCAGGTCAGTTCAAACTTGGCGTCATCTATACCATCGGCCCCTATTTACTACCCGACTTAATCCCTCAACTAACCAGGACAGCATCCAATTTAAGGCTCATCATCGAAGAAAACTTTACCGCAAATTTACTTCAATCCTTAAAACAGGGTTCGTTGGACGCGATCATTATCTCTTACCCCTTCGAGGAACCCGGTATCGAAACCGCCGCACTTTACGAAGAGCCATTTATCGTTGCACTACCTAAACAGCACGAGTGGAAAAACCGAAAAGAAATTCCGACCGAAGATCTCGCCCAACAGGATTTGATGCTATTGGGCTCCGGTCACTGCTTTAGAGACCAGGTCGTAGCTGCCTGCCCGAACTGCATGTCTGGCAACAGCGAGTTAACTCGAACCTTCGAAGGCGGATCGCTGGAGACTATTCGACACATGGTCGCAGCCGGCACCGGCATAACCGTATTACCGCGTACCAGTGTCATGCGTAGCCAGCAACAGGAAAACCTGATCGACATCAAACCGTTCAAATCGCCTTCACCCAGTCGAACGGTAGCCATCGCCTGGCGAAAACACTTTCCGCGCAAGAAAGCCATAGAAATCATACACCAAACCATACAGAAAACGCCCTTAAGTGGCGTCGAAATCATTCGCCAAACCACCAAATGACCAACATAATAGACGAAAACGATCCGCAGCTAATTCGCGCCAAAATAAACGGCGAAACGGCTAAAATCCCATGGAAAGAATTACAGCGCTTCTTCGCTTCGGGTAGAAGCCTTTATGTCGAGGCCAGTCTCGATCTTGTTGAAGTAGCCTTCAGCTTCCATCAGGATGATGCCAAACAGGTAGAACAATGGCTTAACAATGAAAAGGTGTTAGCCGTATCTACCGACCAGGCGAAACGCTGGGTTGACGAAGACAGTATGGTCTGGGCAGTGGTAGTGAAGCCATGGGTTTTGATCCAGGACCGGGAATGAACCCGGATCTGGTTATCTTTCAGTTTTTTAATAATTTTCCGGGGTTCGCTATGTATTCCAAAACTAAAGTTTTTTTATCAGCCTTTTTACTGGGCTTTTTCATGCAAATCGCCCATGCAGGGCACGGTTCCACATCTGAAGTTGCTATACAGGAAGTTAAAATTGGACAGGGCGATGCAGCTTCATCCTTTTCAATCGTCGATGTTCACTACACCGGCAAACTCGAAGATGGCACTGTTTTCGATTCAAGTATAAAGCGTAATAAACCGTTTCAGTTTACCCTGGGTGCAGGACAGGTAATTCCCGGATGGGAAATGGGCATTAAGGGCATGCAAGCAGGTGGCAAAAGGATATTAACCATTCCAGCAGATCTGGCTTACGGCAAACAAGGTGCTGGTGGCGTTATCCCTCCAAATGCCACTTTAATATTCGAAGTCGAACTCATCTCAGTGACACCAGCCCCATTTACCAGTATAGACAATGCACAGCTGGTCACTAAAATGGAAAAAGGCATCAAACTCATAGACATTCGCCGAGCCGATGAATGGCAGCAAACAGGCATCGTTAAGGGCAGCATCAAATCAACCGCATTCAATGGTCAGGGACAATTTCAACAATCATTCTTAGACATGTTGAAAAAGACGGTCCAGCCGGATGAAGAGTTTGCCATTATTTGTCGCACAGGCAATCGAACCTCCAACCTGTCTAACTGGTTAGCGACTAAAGGCGGATACAAAAATGTGCTCAATGTCAGAGACGGTATCGTCTCGTGGATGGAGGAAGGTCGACCAACCAGCAAAGCAAACTAATCCAAAACCAGTTTAATTACCTTCGACAATACACAAATCACGTACGGAAGCATCACGCGCAAAGGATAATGCTTCCTGATAAGCCGGTGACTGGTAACAACGTTCAGCATCTTCGACACTGGGGAAGCGCACCACTACATTGCGAGCTCGCTCATTACCTTCGAGCCAGACTGTACGTGTAGCACGTGCGAGGAATTCACCTCCATGGGCTTCAATAGCTCCGGTAGCACGCTTGGCATATTCACCATAGGCGTCGTTATCGGTAACGGTTACATGGGCAATCCAGTAAGCGGGCATTGCAGGTCTCCTGTGGTTTATAGTACAGCCAGCTTGACATAAACAAATCCTGCAAGCCAGCAATCCCCAACTATACTTTCGCTAGATAAAAACAGAAGGAATTTTTTCCGTGGCGCGAGCTGAAATCCCCAATACCATAGATCGATTTATCATTGACCGAGAACTCGGTCGCGGCAAACAGGGCGTTGTCTATCTGGCTACAGACACTGATTTACATCGGCAGGTTGCGATTAAGGCCGTTCATTTAAGCAACGAACTTAAACGACAGGACAATCTCGATCAATTGTTATCAGAGGCACGTATGGTCAGCCGTTTGCAACACAATAATATTGTGACTGTTTACGATATAGGGATTGCAGACCACCGCCCCTATCTGGTACTCGAGTATATCCAGGGCACCTCGTTACAGGACAAAATTCGCGGCGGTTTAAGCATCGATGAGGCCCTTCAAATTATGCGCGACATGCTGGCCGGAGTGGCAGCCGCTCATGCTCAGAAAATTGCACATGGCGATATTAAACCGGCTAACATTCTGATTAATGAAGCTGGCAATGCCAAGGTCGCAGACTTTGGCCTGGCTCACTTCTCAGAGGTTGTTCAGGATGAAGACACCGGCTTATCCGGCACCCCCCTCTACATGGCACCTGAATATATAGAAACACGCCAACACCAGATAGTTTCCGATGTATTCTCTCTCGGCCTGGTATTTCATGAAATGCTGACTGGAAAACCGGTAATCGACGGAGACGATATCTATCAAATTCTGAATCGTATAAGCAATGAAAAAATAGAAGCACCCTCTAAAACCAATAGTGCTGTCGACGAAAGGCTGGACGATTTGATTCTAAAGTCACTAACCAAAGACCCGCAGCAAAGATTCGCTGATGCCGACACGATGCTCCAGGCGTTTAATGACTACCTGTCGCTCAATGACCAGGAAGCCAGCGGTGACAATCACGATGCGACGGTAAGTTTTTTATTGCGCCGTATGCGGCACAAAAGCGACCTCCCGGTATTCTCCCAGACTATTAGCATTCTGAACAAGGTCAGTTCCAGCGATACCGACAGTATGGCCAGTGTCTCGAACGCAATTTTAAAAGATTATTCTCTCACCAACAAAGTTCTCAGACTGGTCAATTCCGCCTATTACAATCGTGGTGGCGGGAAGATCAGCACCATCTCCCGGGCAGTGGTCATGCTCGGGATAAACCCGGTGCGCAGCATCGCAGCAGCATTAATGCTGTTTGAGCATATGCAGAACAAACGGCAATCGGGGCAGCTAAAAGAAGACGCCGTGGAATCGCTGTTCAGCGCCCTGATCGCCAACGAGCTTTCCAGGTCACTGTCGAAGGCAGACCATGAAGAGGCTTTTCTTTGTGCGTTACTGCAAAAGCTGGGAAAAACCCTCGTGCGTTTTTACCTGCACGATGAAAGCCAGGCTATCGATAAACTTGTCGCTCAGGAAGGGCAGACCGAGGCCAGCGCCACGGCCAGAATTTTAGGCACCAGCTACTATAAACTCGGTATTTCCGTGGCGCGTGAGTGGGGATTTCCGGAACAGATTATCGACAGTATGAAACCAGTGGATTTATCGACACTGACCACCACAGAAACGAATTCGTCCAGCCTTCAGGTTATATCGCAGTTCAGTAACGCACTCGGCGCCCTGCTTAAACTCCCCGTTAATCAACAACCTGCAGCTATTAAGAATTTAACCGCGAGTTATTCGAAAGCCCTCAAACTCAAGGACGAAAAAATCGACTCGATGCTCAGCAGCTGCCTGAAAGAGTTAGTCGAATTTGCCCGACTGATACAGTTTAACTTAAAAGACAGTGCCTACTATCAGAGCTTAACATCGTCTCAGATTGAAAATTTACCCGCCGACACTGCCGCTATAAGCCACAATGAGTTCAATGCTGACACCAGCGTCAGAATCCTTGAAGAAGATACCGAGTCTTTTGATCGAACTGCGGAAAAAGCGCTGACGGATGGTATTCAGGACATTACTAATACCCTGACCGGTGATTTCAATTTAAACCAGGTATTCCAGATGATCCTGGAGACAATTTATCGGGCACTGGCCGGATCACGCGTGGTACTTTGTATGAAAGATAAACCGAGCAACTCGATTCGGGCACGCTTCGGTTATGGAGAAAATATCGACCAGATTATCAATCACTTTAAGATTCCGCTGGCCTACCAGGCCGATGTGTTTCATATTGCATTTAAAAACAATCAGGACATCCGCATCGAAAATACGCGGGAAGATAATATTAAAAAAAGGATCCCGGACTGGTACCACCAGAATATCGGCGCCAAAAGTTTTACCATTTTCCCGATTAACATTAATCATTCTCCGATCGCGCTCATATACATCGATAACGCCCAGGATGAGTCCTTCACCATTAATGATAATCAACTGGGATTACTGAAAACGCTCCGTAATCAGGCATTACTGGCGATCAAGAGTCTGAGGTAAGAAAGTTCAACCAGAATCAGGATCCCCGCCGAAAATATGGAAAAGACTGGAAGTTTCGTTGTAGAATCGCATCCCCTTCAACGATGAAACAGCCATGTCCAGAGTAACCATTTATAGCGCCGCGAATTGTGCCTTCTGTACTAAAGCAAAAACCATGCTAGACAAGTGGAACATTGCCTATACCGAAGTAGCCATTGACCATGATAACGAGGCCATGCGCGAATTTTCCAGGGTCACCCGGGGTGCCCGTACCGTGCCTCAGATCTTGATTGATGGCAACCTCATCGGTGGCTTTACAGAACTGACCGAGCTACACATGGATGGCGACCTTGACGACCTCATGCAATCGGCATAAAAACGACAATATGGCTAAAATCGACCAAAGTACCTTCCGCATTCAGTTTCATAACAACAATAAAATTTATGAACTTTACGCGCACGAAGTCAGCCAGTCGCAAATGGCCGGATTTATCGAAATTGGCAAAATAATATTCGGTGAGCAATCCAAGCTGTTAATAGACCCGGCTGAAGAAAAACTCAAAACCGAGTTTGCCAACGTCAAACATACTTACATACCACACCATTCGATCATCCGCATCGACGAGGTCGAACAAAGCGGAAAGAATCGAATCCTCGACTCCGAGGGAAGTACCATCACCAACTTTCCCGGCTCATCCATCACACCACATAGTTAATTACCGATATGCGGATATCGGTTGTCATCCCGACCTACAATCGTTTACCCGCGCTTATTCGCGCAATCGACTCTGTGATTGGACAAACCTCGCCGGTCGATGAAATTATCGTGGTCGATGATGGTTCTGACGACGGCACCGAAATCTTAATACGCGAAAAATTTCCACAGGTGAAATTTTTCTATCAGACAAATCAGGGGGTTAGCGCCGCTCGGAATTTTGGCATTAAGCAGGCTCAACATCCCTGGATAGCATTGCTCGATTCAGACGACAGCTGGTTAGCCGACAAGGTCGAAACGATGCGCGAGGCACAGCGGACAAATCCCGAATACTTCGTTTTCCACTCAGACGAGATCTGGATCCGTAATGGTGTTCGCGTCAACCCCATGAATAAACACGAAAAATCCGGCGGCTGGATTTTCCAGAAGTGTTTGCCGCTATGCGTCATTTCACCCTCTGCCGTGGTCATCAAGCGTGAACTATTCGACTCCAACGGTTATTTTGATGAATCCCTTCCCGCTTGTGAAGACTATGATTTGTGGCTACGCATCTGCCACCAACACCCGGTTTACTATATCGACAACCCACTCATCACCAAATACGGAGGCCATAGCGATCAACTCTCGAATCACTACTGGGGCATGGACCGATTCCGCATCCGCGCATTACAAAACCTGTTAAACAATGTCGAACTGGATGAAGAAAACCGACTAGCCACGGAAAAAATACTCCAGAAAAAATTAAATATCCTGCTTAAAGGCGCCCACAAGCATGATAATCAAAGCGTTATCGATGAATTTTCACCACTACTCCAATACTACCAACCGGCCTAACAATCCATGTTAATCTGGATAGCTGCACTACATTGCGAGGCGAAGCCGGTCATCGATTTTTATCGTCTGAAGAAATCCCCCGCCCATCGGGGTTTTGACCTCTATCAAAACGATGACATGTGCCTGGTCGTCAGCGGCATCGGCAAAACCTCAGCCGCAGCAGCGACAGCCTGGGTGGCCGCATTACAATCAACCTGTGCCTCCACTGCCTGGATTAACCTCGGCATCGCGGGTGCAGCCAGTCACGAAATTGGCAGCGCTTTCTGGGTCAGTAAAATCACCTGTAAATCAACAGGGCAGAATTATTATCCAGTGCCGACCTTTAGCATCGATTTTAATATTAGCGCCTGCACGACGCTGGACCAGGCAAGCAACGAATATCAGCCGAGTACTTTATATGAAATGGAAGCCAGTGGATTCTTTGCGACAGCCACCCGCTTTAGCAGCGCCGAACTGATTCATTGCCTAAAGTTTGTTAGTGACAATCAGCACCAGCAATCCAGATTCGAGAAAGCAGCCATCAGCACTCTGATCAACCAACACATGGAAACCATCGACAAGTTTGCAAAAAACTTACAGCTACTTAATCAGCAATGCATGAACCTGAAAATAGATAACACGGTCTGGCAATCGATTCTCGAGCAGGCACGATTTAGCATGACTCAACAGGCGCAATTGAAGACGGTATTAGGGTATTTACTGAGCCAGGGTTTCGATGCCGAAGCGCTATGTCAACAGGTTTCTCAACGCACCTCAAGCCGGGAAATTCTCAAACAACTCAATCAAATTCGCCTCGACCAGAGCCGGAACCTTTAATATGGTCAGTTGTGTTTATGTAGAGGCAGCGGTTCGTGACCATTCCCGCACGCAGAAAATACTCGACCGATACCGACAAACACCTGTGGTAGAAATCGAACATCACGGCGAAGTGTTTAATCCACGCGCGCAAAACTTTCGCCTGCAAAAATCCAACCCTGCGCTGATTATTTCGAGCAAGCACCAACGCCGGGTTATGTCGGCTCCTGAAGGTTACGGTCTTGGCGGACAACACAATTACTACTTTTCGCACATGCTGAATTGCCTGTACGATTGCCGTTATTGTTTTCTACAGGGCATGTACCCTTCGGCGCATCAGGTTATCTTCGTCAATTACGAAGACTTTGCCGATAGCATCACCGAAGCTGTCGAGCTTCATGCGCCGGATCCGGTGTGGTTTTTCTCAGGCTACGATTGCGATAGCCTGGCTTACGAACCGGTGACGCGATTTGCCGAATTTTTCGTACCTTTTATTGCACGAACCGAAAATTCCTGGCTGGAATTACGCACCAAAAGCACTCAGATCCGACAGTTACTGAAAATAGAAGCCTGCCAGCGGGTAGTGACCGCTTTTAGTTTCACCGAAGCTTATAGCCATGCAAAGCTTGAACATGGCGTACCATCTATTGCAAAACGCATCGAGGCAATGAAAGCCTTGAGCGAGGCTGGTTGGCCGATTGGTTTGCGCTTCGACCCGCTGGTTTATCATGATAACTTCACCCAGTCGTTCGCCCGGTTAATCGAACAGATATTTTCATCTATCGATGCGAGTCATATTCACTCGGTTAGTCTCGGCACATTTCGTCTACCGAAGGATAACTTCCGCCAGATCCAGCGACTCTACCCGGACGAAGCCCTGTTTGCACAAAAACTGGAACTCAACAATGCTATGATGGGTTACCCTTTGTCACAGGAACAAACCATGATCAACGACTGTGAATCCCTACTGATGAAATACATTAACCCAGAAACCTATTTCCCCTGTGAGTGGTATGAATAAACAGGCTTTAGTCACGGGTGCGAGTTCGGGTATAGGACTTGCGACTGCAAAACTATTACTCAATAAAGGCCTGGGGGTCACCGGCATTAGCCGGCGCGGTCAGGTCGCAGAATTATCCGATGAAAATTTCACTGCTATTACACTCGATCTAGCCGATTCGGTTGAAACCGATAAACAGTTAAAGCTAATATTAAAACGGCAGCCGTTCGACTATTTCATTCATGCCGCCGGCTACGGTGAATTTGGCTCCATCGAACAATTTTCAGTCGCCCAGATAGAACGTGCCATCCAGGTTAATTTAACCAGCGCGTTAATTCTCTGTCGGCAATTAATTCCAGCTTTTCGGCAACGGCAATCCGGACGACTGATTTTTGTCGGTTCTGAGTCGAGCCTGACTGCCGGGCGCAAAGGTGCTGTTTATAGTGCAGCCAAATTCGGCTTACGTGGTTTTTGCCAGGCTTTGCGTGACGACTGTGCCAGTGACGGCATCCAGGTTTCTCTGATCAATCCCGGAATGGTACGCAGCCCTTTTTTTAACGAGTTAAGTTTTGCACCCGCCGAGCAACCTGAAAATGCAATTTCCACGGATCAGGTCGCCGCGCTGATAGGTCATATTCTCGACAGCGAGGACAATATCGTTTTTGACGAAGTGCAGCTATCTCCCAGAGTTAAATCGATCAATTTTTCGGCTCAAAAGACAAAATTACCCAAAGCCTAAAAAAGCAGTTGTCATGCGAATATTTCCTTGTAAACTCGTTTCGATCAGGCATTAGAAAATTCGATCATCACATTAATTGACTTCATAATGACGGAGATTTAAATCAGAGTGAAATTGCAACAACTTCGTTTTCTGGACGCAGTGGTCCGTAACAATTTAAATGTATCTTCGGCAGCTGAGGAGTTATATACCTCGCAACCAGGCGTCAGTCACCAGATCAAATTACTTGAGGACGAGCTCGATATTCAGATTTTCGAACGCTCCGGTAAAAAACTCACTAATATCTCACCGGCAGGTGAGGCAATACTTGAACATGTCACCAACTTGCTCAACAGCGCAAAAAATATAAAGCAGGCCGCGCGCGAGTTTAGTAAAAGCAATCGCGGCAGCCTGAATATTGCTACCACACATACCCAGGCTCAATATATTTTACCGCCGATATTACAACGCTTTTCAGAAAAGTATCCGCAAATAGAGCTACGAGTTCATCAAGGCAATCCAAAGTCCATGTGCAAACTCGCGGCTAATAATCAGGTCGATTTTGTCATCGCTTCCGAAGTGATCGATGAACAAAGTGAGTTGATTACGATCCCGGCTTATAGCTGGAACCGATATATCGTGGTACCTAAAAACCATAACCTCACACAAATGCCGTCTATTTCTTTATCAGAGCTAGCAGAATATCCGATTTTAACCTACATGCTCGGTTTAACCGGCCGTTCGCAACTCGATAAGACCTTCCTGGCCGCTAACCTGGAGCCCAAAGTTGCATTTACTGCAACCGACTCGGATGTCATCAAAACTTATGTCCGGCTAGGGCTGGGAGCTGGGATAATTGCCGAAATGGCTTGCGACCGGGACGACTCTGACCTGGTGTACATTGATGCCAGTCATCTATTCCCTGACAGCCTGATCAAAGTGGGCTTTAGACATTCCCGTCATATTTCAGCATTCCAGTACGATTTTCTTCACATGCTGGCACCGTATCTGAATATCGATACGATTAAAGAAGTCGTATCGACACGCGATAACGAAGAGCGTAAAGCGATGCTGCCCGAGAGTAAAATCCCCAGTTTTCGGCAGATGCAGTCGACCCTGCTTAAATAGAAATTTTCCGAGCTAGGCTTCCAACAATGTCTTGATATCGACGGGTTTCCCAACTGTATAACCCTGTATATAGTCCACATTAGCATCCCGTAGTCGATCAAACATCGTGTCGGATTCAACAAATTCAGCAATCACCTTCATATCGAGACAGTGTCCTAATTCGGTCATTGATCGCACGAAAACAAAACTTTTATCGTCCTCGATAATATCGCGAATAAACTCACCATCGATTTTCAAATAATCTACCGGAAACTGTTTCAGGTAGCTGAATGACGACAGACCGGTGCCGAAATCATCAAGAGCGATTTTGGCGCCAAACTTTTTGATTGAGGTAATAAATTCAACCGACTTTTCAATATTATCCACGGCCGCCGTTTCCGAGATTTCAAAACAAAGGTTACTAAGATCAAGCTCACTGTCGACCAGACTCTCTCGTAAAAACTGGTGGAAGGTATCTGAACCGATACTGCGCCCAGATAAATTAATTGAGAACACCTTATCGCTAACCTGCAGGCGGTTGTCCTGCAACCACGTAATGATTTCTTTAACTACCCAACTGTCGATCCTTTCGATTAAATTATATCGTTCGGCGGGTGGTAAAAAATCGTTTGGCTCTACGATGGTACCATCAACCCGGCGGTATCGAATCAGTACCTCGAAATGGGAGAAGTCCTCCTCGGGGTTAATCGATACTATCGGTTGCACGTACAAACAAAAGCGATCCTCGGTAAAGCCTTGTAAAATACTGGAAACCCATTCTAAAGACTGCTGCTGTGCTTCAATCTTTTCATCGTATTTATCGATAAAATGGTACTGGTTGCCACCATTTTCTTTCGCAAGCTGGCAAGCTGTGGTTACCCTGGAATGAAAATCAGGGAACTCATCCTGTATTCGCCCAAACATCATAATGCCGATACTGGCGGTCACCAGGTACTCCCTGTTCTGCCACATAAAACCTGCATGCTGTATGTCGATTATGATTTTCTGCATCACTTCCAGCGCAGGCCTGATTTCAAAATATGGCATAATGATACCGAACTCATCAGCACTGAGTCGCGCCACAATATCCGAACGACGTACACGCGCAGAGAGAACAGCGGCAACCAGCTTTAGCAGCCGGTCACCGGCAGCATTACCACAGCTCTCGTTAATCACCTTAAACTGATCTATATCCAGATAAGCCAGTACGTGCTGTTGCGAGCCACTGCCTTCGACAACAATCGTTTCGAACTTCTGCTCAAATGCGGTCCGATTCAGAGCCCCGGTTAACTGGTCGTGGCTGCCTTCATAACTCAATTTCCTGCGTAATTGCCTATCCTCAGAAACATCTTTTAAGACAATGACAAAACTGACATCTTCGGTTTCCAGATCGATCATCGGTGAAGCCAGAAATTCCAGCTCTACCACCCTTCTTTCCGGGTGGTGGTAGTACATTGTTGTCCAGGCTTTTTTCTGAGACAGTATCTTTGAAATATCGACGATTCGAGTAGTTTCTTCATTCGAATAAAGAATCATGAAATCCTCGATCGGTTTCTCGACTAATTTACT
Source organism: Gammaproteobacteria bacterium (assembly GCA_029882955.1). GTDB lineage: Bacteria > Pseudomonadota > Gammaproteobacteria. The sequence continues at coordinate 7,209 of JAOUJX010000003.1, read as the reverse complement.
TTCTTTTTCACCTAGAAAAACTTCGGCTGATGGATTTAGTAATTTAATTCTCTCTTTCGAATCGATCACTATGACGGGATTTGGTATTGAATTTAAGGTCGTGATGATGAAATCCTTTTCCGATCTGAATTTTTCTTCGATTTTGCGCCGAGACATTATTTCACTTTCAAGCCCTTCAACCATGTCATTATAGGCAATAATCAAATCATGTAATTCGTTCGGCAAGTTCTCGACTTCAATCCTGGAATATTTACCCGACAACATGGCGCCGACAGAATTGCGTAATTTATGCAACGGACGAAAAGCGAATATCAGCCCAACCAATAAGACCAGCATGACACCCATCGACGCTATTCCAGCAGTTATGAGGAGATTGGTCTGAGCACGATCAAGTTGGCTTATAAAAGGCCGCTGATCAAAGGAGGCAACAATATCAACGCCGGAAAGATGGTCGCCGCTAAACAAGCGATGCTCTGGTTTCAAATATTGACTTTCTTCGGTATCCGGCCAATGTTCGGAACGATAAATTTCGTTTCCATTCAAATCTGATATCAGTAACGGTAGATCGGTTGCATCTTCCAGTTGTTTTAATTTATCAACGATATCGACCAATATCTGGATAAAAGCAATCGGCTTAAATCGATTAACCGGCACCATAACTTCGCTATAGTATCGGGAATCAAATTCGCATAATGTGAATTTCGATTTCAGTTCGATGGTATTTAACTGGCTAGCAGGGCAACCGTGAAAGCCAGGTAAATCGGTGTCACTAGCCTGAGATATCACTTCACCACGCAGATTTCTGACAATAATTGCTTTTAATTTGAGCTCGGGGTTTAGTCCAATCTGTTCGGCGAAATACTGAAGCATCCAGGCCTCCAGGTGGATTTTATCCTTCTGATTGAGCTCTTTTAAAAACTGCGCATGACCTTGCATCGTAAGAGCCAAATTACGCTGAGCATCGCGAGATTGGTCGACGATATCCTGAGACTTTACAGCGAGCAAAGATTGCAGTGCTTCGGTTTGATTATCAACTGCAAGCTCTCTATAAGTTTCCGCACTTCGGAATATCAGCGCATAAACAAGCACAATCATAGCGATCATGGCAGTCGCAATAATTAGCTTTAAACTATAGTGATTTTTGATCATCAGGGTTACCCGGCCGCTATCGGATAATCCCTATCCCCCGAAAGGACAGTTAACCACGCTTGAACCCGCGCAGGGGATAACCGGCAATCCGGCCTAACCGATGGGACTCGAATTTTTCTCATTTTCCTCAATACTTCACGAGAACTGAAATGATTTATCATGCGTAAATTTAATATTATTTCTTTATTTATTATTTAGTTATATGACTTTTCTAAAAAATTTATGAGCACGATACTCCGGTATCATCCAAACCACAATAGCCCGTTGGATTTTTCTCCAGGTATTGTTGATGATATTCTTCGGCGTAGAAAAACTCATCTGCCGGCCTAACTTCAGTTGTGATTTCACCATAGCCCGCCCGGTTCAACTGCGACTGAAAATGCTGCAAGCTGACATCCACCACTTCGCGCTGCGAATCTGTATAGTAATAAATACCCGAACGATACTGAGTGCCTCGATCATTACCCTGGCGCATACCCTGTGTCGGGTCATGCGACTCCCAGAACACTTTGAGCATTGCTTCGAGGTTGACGACCACAGGATCATATACCACTAAAACCACCTCATTGTGACCGGTCAATCCACTACAGACTTCCCGATAGGTCGGATTTGGAGTTAATCCGGCAGAATATCCGACGGCAGTCGTAAAAACCCCGTCGATACTCCAGAACTTACGTTCTGCGCCCCAGAAACACCCCATGCCGAAGATAATCGACTCGAGTCCTTCCGCAAACGGTCCAACGATATGACGCCCATGTACGAAGTGCCTGGGATCAAATTTCATTTTTTCCTGTCGACCGGGGAGCGCCTGTTCAGGCGATGGCATTTCTACCGCTTTAGAAAACATATCTATTTCCTCTCATGTTTGACAGCCTGGTACTACTGACACTGTAACTCTACCCAGGCAGGCGCGTGATCCGAAGGTTTTGTCATCGCACGGACATCATAGTCTACACCTGCCCCTACCACGCTAGCCTTCAGGGGTTGCGATACCAATAAATGATCGATACGTAAACCTCGACGTGGCTCACGGTCAAAACCTTTACTACGATAATCGAACCAGCTAAACACGCGATCTTCGTCAGCGTGGCAGAGTCGAAAACCATCGTATAAACCCTTCGCCAATAAACGGTTAAACCATTCTCGCTCTTCAGGAAGGAAACTGCTCTTGCCGGCTTTCAACCAGCGTTTTGCATTTTCTTCGCCAATTCCGACATCCTCATCCTGCGGTGCTATATTGTAATCTCCCATAACGATTAGTTTGGTTGTCTGAAGATCAAATTGATCGAGAAACAATTCGAGATCACTATAAAATTTTCGTTTTGCGGGAAACTTCACCGGATGTTCCCGACTTTCACCCTGAGGGAAATAGCCATTGAAAACATGGATTTTACGTCCTTCAAGCAAAAATTCACCGCCAATAAAACGTTTTTGTGCCTCGTCATCATCACCCGGAAAACCATAACATGGATTTACACAGGCCGTTTTAGACATCAGGGCGACACCATAGTGCGTTTTCTCTCCCATATAAATAACCTGGTAACCTAGCGCTTCGATCTCGGCCCGAGGAAATTCGTGATCCTGAACCTTGGTTTCCTGTAAACCAATAAATTCGGGTTCATGTTGCTCAATCACTGCCGCGAGCTGATGAATACGTTGTCGAACACTGTTAACGTTAAACGAAACTATTTTCATGATTAACCCAGGAAAGCCTCTTTGGAGTTTAAATACTCAAGCTCAGCTTCAGTACTTTCCCTGCCGAGGATAGCATTGCGATGCGGGAAACGCCCATAACGTTGGACGATGGAATAATGATGTCTGGCAAACCGAAAATTGTCTTCCAGGCCGGCCTGATCGAAAAGCTGTAACGATTTACCCTGATCCTCCAGACTTTCACTGTGCATAAAAGGCATATACAAAAAAGACTTCTGATTTGCTGGCAAATTAATATCAAAGCCCCGATCAATAGCAACCCCGGCCACTTCGCGGGACTGCGCTTCGGTTGCAAAACATTTCGCCTCGCCTCGAAACATATTCAGCGGAAACTGATCCAGCAAAATTACCAGCGCCAGGCTACCCAACGCACTCTCCTGCCAGTCAACCAACTCGCCATCAGCAGCCTGCTGCCACAGCTCGGCATAGTCTTCACGCAACTGGCGGTCGAACTCTTCGGTTGAATTAAACCAGTACTGGCTCACTTCTTTGCAAAACCAGAAATCGATTATGTCCTGATACATATTAGCCCCCTCTAAGTTTATTATAGTTGCTTTACCAGCTTACGCAGTTCGTTCTGGATCGATTTTCTTCCACCCTTCTCTGTGCCCGAACTTAACTTTTTCCAGTCGTAATTTTGCACTATTTTCTGAATCAGCCAGGGATGAACGGTGTTTCCTTCGGGGAGTGCAGCAATCGATTGCATCACAAAATGCTGCAAGCTGACAAAGCAAAGCTCCAGCCCCTTGTGACCCTCCGTGAAGGCTTCAATTTCATCGAGTTCGAGTTCACTCAACTGCGCCGAATACTGACAATAACGAACTAAGGCCACGACACTCTCTACATCCATGCCCTGCAAAAATTGACATAGCCAGAGTGGGAGGCCGCATTGAATCCGGTTCATCAGACTGCGAGCAATTTCATCAAGCTGCGGATTCAACACCCTGAGCACCGCCACCGAATGATTGCCACTCGACTTTCCCTGCCCAAAGCCTATATGTACCAGTCGAAAACCCGTACTCCGCCAAAACTCCGAAGACTGACTATCGAAGGCAAAACTCGCGCCCAGATAATCATAGCCATGCTCGCGAGCATAATCATCAGCCATCGATATCAATCGTCGTCCGATTCCCCGGCGCCGCCAGGGTTCCTGGACGGCGATGCGCTGTATGCGTAATCCGCGGAATTCGGCGAAGTTTTTCACGCCCGCCTGGGCCGTTAAAATCTGCGCCAGCAAATGGCCTTGGGGACGTCTCCGGCCTAAAAATATGTCGCGACACAGCTTAGTATCGAGGCCTCCCTCGCGGTTTAGCAGCGCCACACCCAGTAACTCTTCGTCGAGTTGAGCCAGCACTATCAGTAAATCAGGATTTTCCAATAAAGCCCGCAAATCAGATGGCCTGGTGCGGTAATGCGCCGATACCATCAGCCGATAAATTTTAAGCAACAGGGCTAAATCCCGCTGGCTTTGCTTTCGGTCCAGCACGCGAAAAAAAATTCTGGATGAATCCGAAGACAAAGCCTGTCGCAGACTGTTTGATTCGGCCGCTTCGGGGCAGAGCAATAAGGTCTCATCAAGCCAGTGCTCCAGACAATCGTTCCCGGACCATCGTACTGGATCGCGCATTTCCAGCCGTAACAGCTGCTCAGATGACAATCTTGAGATAAACCGGAGCAAAAAACCGCCACCGGTGCCCTCGTATCCACCGGTTGTAGTTGCCATTATTATTCGCCCAAATTGCCGAGTAAGTTGCGCCAATATGGGGTAAGGTAACATCGCTGCTTCGTCTATAATTAACACATCGGCTTCGACCGGATGCTCTATCAACTGATCCGGGCTTACGAAGCTTGCCGCCTGGTATCGTTCCAGCAGCATCGCAGCAGATTGCCGTGAATAAGCGGTCACACAAACTGATAGCCTTTGCCGATTCACCAACTCGTCCGCAACAAAACCCAGACCGGTGCTCTTACCTCGCCCCCTGTTTGCAGTGATTAAAGCGATTCTTTGTTCAGGGTGTTGTAACCAGCCCGCTATCTCCTGTAGAAGATTCAGCTGTTCCGCAGTTTTTCCCTTTGTAATTGCAGTTTCTTTTCCAATGGGTAACGGAGTTAAAATCGGCAGGTTTTCGCCTTCGAGTAAGCGCAAAGCGACATTTGAATTCTGTCTCATTTGCTCAAAAAAGTAATCAATAAATAAGGCATTTTCAGACCTGGACTGGTTCTGCCAAATGGCGTATTGATCATCTACCTGCGCCCAGGCCGTCGGATTCTCAGAAAGTAGCAGTAGTATTCCTGGTGACTTCACCAGCCCACCGGCAATGCATATTACGTCCGGGTTGATTCCCCGAAATAAATCGACTATCACTACATGGGCTTCCTGTCCCAGCAATATTTCAGATTTCCCAAACGGCACCGATTCAACCGACAAGTTGCGATCCGATAATACTATCCGGCTCCTGCACTGTGGAATAACTACATCCATCATTGCATCGCACCAATCCTCTGTTCCCTGGCAGGAAACCAGAACACGCTGATGGGCGCTTTCCAACTGTCGAAACAGCGTTTCAAACCAGGCAGTGATATGATCGACGCAAGGCGTACAAGGTGTCGCTAAATTCGGCATTATTAATTGGACTGAAGAGGCATTCTCTGTTTAAATTTTCGATCTATTATAGGTATCTCATTGATTATGACAAAAGATCAGCAAACACAAATTGAAGCGGCTGCTTTTCGCGGTCTCATCGAACATCTTCAGCATCGCACCGATGTACAGAATATCGATTTGATGAACCTGGCCGGTTTCTGTCGCAATTGCCTGGCAAAATGGTACGCCGCAGAGGCCAATAATCAGGGGCTGGATATCGATTACGCAAGTGCCCAGAATGAAGTGTATGGCATGAGCATCGAGGAATGGAAGAACAATCACCAAACCCCTGCGAGTGACGAGCAAAAAGCACTTTTCGAATCCACCAAACCGATGCATGCCGTCATCAGCGGCCACAAATAAACCAGAAAAAGGCTTATTTACATGGGTAGATTTATGGGGTTTGCCGACTGGATTTTTTGAAAGCCAGGATTTTCGCTGACGGCGTATTCTTTTTGTGAAGCGTCAGCTGATCTGCATTGGAAAGGCATAAACTCTGTAGTTGCTGCCTTAATTCTTCAAACATATCCATCATCATCGCAGAAAGTCGCATGGTATAGAGTAATGGCGTTCGAGCTCTGGCAGATTCGCACTCCATCTGAAACATAAGGCCTTTCAGGCGTTGTTTTACACTATCTGGTGCCAGTTCAATCTGGTACTCAAGCATGCGTACTCTGTGCCGATGAAATTCGTCGGGATCCTTTTCGTATAAATCTTTCCAGTCATCAAAACTCCAGGATTCCAGATCGCCTGGAGTCACATCTATGCTGTACTGCGAGGTCTCGACTAACACAGGATTTAGCTCCTCAATTCACGCCTCAAGATTTTACCCACATTAGTTTTAGGTAATTCGTTCCTGAACTCTACTATTTTTGGAACCTTGTAACTAGTTAATTTTTCACGGCAATAATTAATAATATCTTCTTTTGTCATCGACTGATCTTTCCTGACTATAACCGCTTTGACCGCTTCTCCACTCCTTTCGTCGGGCTCACCGATGACACCCACCTCAAGAACGCCAGCATGCCCGACTATCACAGCTTCGATTTCATTCGGGTAAACATTAAACCCGGAAACGATAATCATATCCTTGAGTCGATCAACGATACGAAAATACCCACCGGCATCCATCTTCGCTACATCGCCAGTCTTTAACCAGCCGTCAGCCGAAATATTTTTTGCTGTCTCATCCTCGCGCTGCCAGTAGCCTTTCATAACCTGCGGGCCTCGAACACAAAGCTCACCGGCTTCTCCCTGCGGCAAAATCCCGCCTTTCTCGTCCTGGATAGAAACTTCGGTTGAAGGTATTGGCAAACCGATACTACCGTTAAACTCCGTCAAATTAAGCGGGTTAATACAAACCGCAGGGGAAGTTTCAGTCAGGCCGTAGGCTTCCAGTATGGGCGCACCTGTTTTCTCTTGCCAGCGCTCCGCCACAGGCTGTTGCACAGCCATACCCCCACCCAGCGTGAGTTTCAATTTTGAAAAATCAATTTCATCAAATCCCGGTGTGTTCATCAGCCCGACAAACAATGTATTAACACCCGTAATAACAGAAAAGGGCACCTGCTTCAGTTCCTTCACAAACCCGGGCATATCTCTGGGATTAGTGATGAGATAATTGAGCGCCCCTACTTTCATAAAAGTGAGGCAGTTAGCGGTTAGCGAAAAAATATGATAGAGCGGTAGCGCAGTGATAATCA
>JAOUJX010000545.1 GCA_029882955.1 Gammaproteobacteria bacterium | reverse complement strand
GCTAACCCGAGCAAGACTGCTATTGTTGCTGGTTTCGACAATTTGCACACTGCTACTGGCTCTCTCGATTAAGACGCCCATGTCGCCGGTACCTCTTGAATGGGCAGGCGCATGGGACAGGAGTAAAATCAGGAAACTGTAAGCTAAACCTTTCATTGTGCTGACCCCCGCAACAACAAAGCTGTCAGCCATTGAGCTTCTTCAGGAGATATCAGCGGCCGCCACGCCGGCATCGCGGTGCCGGGCCGGCCGTCGAGGATAATATTGCTAATCATTTCGGCTGGTTTTTTAGCTAGCGCAGAAGGCAGCAGGGCTGGCCCCAGCCCGCCTTTCATTTTCAAACCATGGCAGGACCCACAGTCCTGTATCAGCAAATTGCGCAATTCCTGCTGACGATCAATGGAAATGCCGCTATCCGCAAAGGCGGAGGCAGACAGTATTAAACCAAGCATAAGTATTGGATTAATACGAAACAGTGCTGACCATATCAAAACTGTCATACTCCACTTCCTTTTCACTGGCTTCACACTGAGACTGAAACCAGTCGAGTCGATGATTGAGTGCCACAACTTCACCCACAATAATGATGACCGGAGACTTTAGACCGGCATCGACTACGGCATTCGGTAATTCGGATAAAGTGGCAATAACTTTAGCCTGCTTTTGCGTTGTAGCGCCATGTACCGCAGCTGCCGGAGTCGTGCTCGCCAAACCGGCTTTTACCAGCTCATCGCTGATTTTTTGCAGATTTGAAAGCCCCATGTAGATTACCAGAGTGCAATCTGGATCGACTAACTTGTCCCAGTTAATATCCAGAGCTTCATCATTATGAAAATGGCCGGTAATAAAACGCACGCTATGACTGGTGCCGCGATGGGTCAGGGGAATTCCGGCGTAGGCGCCGCAGCCTGATGCCGCAGTAACGCCAGGCACAATCTCGAAATCGATATGATGCTTTTTGAGCACTAATGCTTCTTCACCACCGCGACCAAAAATATACGGGTCACCGCCTTTTAGCCGGACCACACGCCGACCGGTTTGTGCGAGCACGAGTAGGGTTTGATTGATCTCGTCCTGTGGCACGCAGTGATTCCCAGCGGCCTTGCCAACCGAAATGCGACTAATTCCCTGGGGGATGAGATTGAGAATCTCGGCGCTAACCAGCCGATCATAAACCACGACATCGGCTTCCTGTAATCGGCGCAGTGCTTTGACAGTCATTAAATCGGCATCTCCGGGACCGGCACCTACCAGTGAAACGAAGCCTTTATTCATAAATAGTACCTGCTGAGTTTTCCTATTTAGTTTTACCCGAACGAGTATCGAATGAGCGGCACTATTATTAATTGAGGTCGGATTGCTGTAATTGATTTATGTCAACCACAAACCGTAGAAAGGTCGGATAGAATATTCTTGCTGGTTAACCTGTTATCTGCACGCTTGAGATGCCGTCTATGAATCATAATGCCCGTATGTTTGGAGTAGCACTACTTATTCTCAGCCTCATTGTCGCTGCGATCCTGGGTTTGCTGGCTGGTCCCGGAAGCCCGCTGACCTGGTTACTCATAGGTATTCTGCTATTGATACCCTTGTTACACCGAAAAATGACAGCCCGACAGTACGTTAAGTGGAAGGATGAATATAGTGTCGGTATCGAGTCGATCGACAAGCAGCACCGGAAACTTCTGAATTTAATCAATAACCTGCAAACGGCAGTCTACTTTTCGACTGGCGAACAGTTCGAGCACGAGGCTCTTGACGCTCTGGTTGACTACACCAGGACCCACTTCACTTATGAAGAGGCCTTGATGGAACAGCATGCTTACCCCGATTATGAATCACACCGGCAACAACACGAGGAAATGATCGT
>JAOUJX010000198.1 GCA_029882955.1 Gammaproteobacteria bacterium | reverse complement strand
CAATTAACCTGGTTCTAAATTCCACCAGGTCCTGTTCGACCTGGTTTTTATCTGTTTCGGCTGCACCATGTATACGGATACGGTTTCGATCCGCTCTACTGCGCAGAACAGGTTTACGCTCCCCTTCGAAGCGCTCTTTCAGCCAACGATTACCAAAACGGTAAAAGCAGTCGTTATGGCGACAACCGGTGACCATTACCCCGTCTGCCCCCTGTTTTAAAGCGTATTCCACCAGGGTAGGCGGTAACATACCGCTACATATTAATTTGATACCTTGAATACCCTGTCCCTGTAGACGATCAATATTCAAGCCATGCTCACAACCAAACACCAGAATTTTCAAATCGCCATTCATATTGGCGAGTGTTTCCCTGGTTAAACTGCGCATCTCGTGAACCGTTAACTGGGGCATATCGATTCCCGTTTTAAGCTCACTGCTGGCGCTCCTGAACGGGTTGGATGAAGGGCAGGAACCGGCACAAATGCCGCAGGCACCGCAAAGTGCCGGATTGACTGCCACTTCATATTCGAATCGAGCACCATCGGTTCGTGGCTGAACCGTGATTGCATCGAAGGGGCAGTCGTCAAAGCATAACCCGCAGCCGTTGCAATGATCGAGATCGACGACCGCTTTAGCACCGTCTTTTTGCGGCAGTAACCATGGCAGCATCATTAGGACAACGGTAACACCGGTGGTCAGCATCCATATCTGCTCCTCGGACCAGTATTCGAGCAGGGGGTAAACATTCAGGTAAAACCAGTCGATGTGTAGCACCTGCGGTACGGTGCTCAGGTTTGCCGGTGCATGACTGACAGCCGGTACTGCCAGGGAGAGTATCAGCAAAGCCAGGAAGGTTCCCATTGCCAGACCTCGCGGCGGATTTATTTCAACATTTGACAGGCGTTTTACATGCAGCCACAACATGAAAACCAGCAGCATCGGCTGACCCAATAGATGCAAGAATTCGATCAGAATAAAAAACCTGTCGGTCATTTCTCCAGAGACGAAATTGCGTGTCATGGCGCCCGAAAATATAGGCAGGGCATCCATCAAACGCGCGGAACCAATCGCGATATACTGCGCCAGTTCATCCCACACCAGCCAGTAACCGGTGATACCAATGGTGACCACCATCCATAAATTGGGTATGCCGGTGATCCAGGAAAACCAGCGAAATCCGCCGTAGCGACCCGACGCAAACTCCTTAAACATGTGCAGCAAAATGGTAATCACTACGGCATCAGAGGCATAGCGGTGGAGGCTGCGCATGATACCCGCGATATACCATTGATCGTGTGTCATGTATTCCACCGATGCATGCGCGCCGGCCAGGCTGCCATGGAAAGGCACGAAGAGATAAATTCCGCTGACCAGAATGATCCAGAACAGGAAGAATGACAGCGTACCAAGGTGATACAGGGGGTTCCACTCCGTACCAAAGGACATGTTGAACCAGGATTCAAGCGCCAGATAAGAGCGCTTTACAGGATTAACTAACACAGGGTTTTCATCTTTAAAAGGTAAATAGAAATTCCAACAGAGATTAAACTCTACTCGAACCTTCGATTGTATGATCTGATTTATGTCAAATCAGCCAGTCTCATTATTTTGTAAGCCTCGAATGACCACAATCCCGGTAAAGATGATGATTGAACCACCGATAAAAATACCCAGGAACAGTGAATAGTCGAAGTAGTATCCATCTCGAACCGGATCGTAAGTCGTACAAAATAGCTTTATTTTACTGCTCAGGTTATCGAGCATAGATTGCTCTGGTGGCGAGCGCCCAAGCACCAGCTCCAGTAACGGATCGACTAATAGCGGCGTACCGAATACCTGGCCGTAGACCTGACGGTAGACCTTGCCCTCGGCATCGATAATCGTCGCCTGGATGAGGTGGTCGAACCCATTAGATGAGGGAAAATACTGGAAACCGATGTCTTTTGACAGTGCATCGACCACCGTCTTCGACGCAGTCAACAGATGCCAGCCCTTGTCGCTAACCCCCTGTTTGTTGGCAAAGTATTGCATCGCGTCGGGCGTATCAACTTCGGTGTCAAAGCCAACCATTGCGATATTGAAACTTTCATCACCCAGTGCTTTACGCGCTTTCTCTACCACGGTTGAAAGGTGGCGGGTGGTCATCGGGCATATCTGGTAACAGCTGGTATAAACCATGCTTAATATCAGCGGTTTGCCGCGAAAATCGCTTAACTTAATGGCATCCCCGGCTGCATTGATGAAGCTATGGTTAGCCGGTTCTTCACCAATCGCGGCCTGGCTGATTTCGAGCGCCCTGTCATAATCAAAGGCTATCCCCGTTGAATTAGTAGCTTCAGCATTAACCAGCGAAAACAGACTTTGCAAAAAGCAAACAGATATCAAAAAGCAAAGCCGCATGAAATTTTGGCGGAAATTATACCGCCAGATAAACATCGAGCACTGCACCCACCAGCAGCAGCACTAACTGTAGCAACGAAGCAAAAAAGCTTTTCATCGCGACTTTTGGCGCCGGGTCCAGAATCATTAAGTAGTTGTGATAAATAAAATATGCGCCGCCGCTTAAAGCCGCCGCGAGGTATATCCAGCTCATTCCATAAAAGAACGGCAGAATCGAGATTGCCACCAACGTTAAGGTATTAACCATGACCACGTAAGCGGTTCGCTGGTTACCCAGCACTATTGGCAACATGGGAACTCCGGCCCGGGCATAATCCTTATGTTTGGCAATAGCCAGGCTCCAGAAATGTGACGGCGTCCAGAAGAAAAGTACCAGCGCGAGCATAATTGGCACCGGACTTAGATTCGGATCAACCGCTGCCGCGCCTGCGAGTACGGCGAAACTACCCGAAGCACCACCAATTACGATATTCATCCACGATCGGCGCTTTAACCAAACGGTGTAGACGATGGCGTAAAAAAATGCACCGAGGAAAATAAATAAAGCGGCAACTCCATTTAAAACCAGCGCCGAGGAGGAAACGCCAACCAGCAGAAGCAGTAATATAATACCGAGCCAAATCGGACCCTTATGAAAATAGCCGGTAACAAAGGGCCGGCTACAGGTACGCGGCATTTTACGGTCGAGATCGACCTCAAAATATTGATTAAACGCTCCCGCGCTGCCGGCAGAAATCAATACCGCAAAAGCCAGCACAAGGGTTTCGAATGCACTGGGCTGTTGGCCGGGTGTTACTACCATCGCCGCCAGCGCGGTAAACATCATGATGACACCGATGCGTAGTTTGAGTAAATTTGAAATCTGACCGAACATTGTTTTTTACCGAGTCCTCGTAGCCTCATTGCAACTACTGCCGCATGGCTGCGACAGCAGTTGCTTTATTACCACCTAACTAAGCGGCCAGACAGAGGCCAGGTAGTCCCAGTTGATAAAGTAGTAGACCACAAAGCATACCAACAACGTCATCGCCAGAATAAAGGTTCCCGGTGCTTCGAATCCGCCATTGCCGTGCTCTTCAACCGCCAGCTTTGGAGCCATCATTAAGCGCTCTGGTTGCTCAACATTATAAGAACCAGATGCCATAGGCACACCGAAACTCTGCAACAGACCCGCCGCTTCGTCGAGCTTCTTACCAAATAGCAGAGACCCAACAGTCACCACCAGATACATCGCTCCACCGAGGACTGACAATACACCGCCGATTCCGGCAACCGCCATCATCGTATAAGCCGTGCCCGGATACTCGAAGCTCAATGCTGCGCCGGTAAAGTCCATATCCCAGTGACGCCTTGAAACACCCAGCGTACCCGCACCGAGCATGAACAGTATCATCAGGGTCATGCCCGCCGAGAATACGTAAGGCTGCATCTTAGCGACCCATGGCAGAAATAAAGCGCGTCTGAACAATACCGGAATCAACAGGTAGGTTAGTGCCATAAATGCCAGTGTAGTACCGACCGCCACGGTAGCGTGGAAGTGAGCGGGTACATAAATCGTATTATGGATAATCAGGTTGATCTGCTCGGTACCCATGACCACGCCGGTAATACCACCGATGAAGCCGAAGATAATCAGCGAAAAGAAAAAGCCCGAGAATACCGGATTGCCCCAGGGCGCCTTGCGTAGCCATTCGAACAGGCCCTTGGTATAGCCTTTTGCACGCTGTGCAACCTCCATCGAGCCGGGTACGGTCAAACCGTGAATCATGCTCGCCAACACCGCCAGGTACATGGCATAACTGGTATTGAAAATTTTCCATTCGGAGCTAATGCCCGGGTCAACCAGAATATGGTGCGCGCTGGCCAGTTGCAGGAACAGGATATACAGCAGGAATGCGCTGCGGCTTACTTTTTCCGACATGGGTCGAGCACCGAACAAGATGCCGACGATTAGATACCACACCGACACATGCGCTGCGACGTTAATCTGCTGCGATGAGTGCCCCATCGCCCACCAGATCACGCGATACATTTCTGCATCGATGTGATTAATGTATCCGATAGACCAGAGAAAGGTTGGTACCAGGATAATCGCGCCGGAAGCTATGGTGAAAATCGCGATAATGCACGCGGTTAAGGCACCAAATGTCACCAGTGGAACCGAACCTTCGTAAGTCCGGTTATCTTTTGCGATGACCAGCGTGCCGAGGAAAACAAAACAACCGACGAGTGCGCCTACCGCGAACAGGATCAATCCCAGGTAAAAATGAGGTGCCGCCTGCATCGGTGCGTAAGACGTCATCATGACGCTGGAATTACCCTGCAGTACCGCGACATTGTTCATTACCGCGCCAACAATCATCAGCGCAAAACCTGCCCAGGCCCATTTGGGTGCTGCGAGGCGTGTGCGTAAAAGCGTCGATGAAGCAAAATACAGGATCGCCATTTCGAAAAAGATGATCCAGAAAATCAACGCATTAATGCCGTGCCCGGTTAGAACCTGATAAAAAAGGTCGGCGGGTAACAAATGCACTTCCTGCCACCGGGTCAAAATTACCCCCAGTGCAAGAATACCTGCTATCAGCAAACAAACGGCACCTGCCACTGCATTTGCTTTCATCAGGCTTTCAGCAGACTTGTCAAAATAGAAACCCGAATCAGGGCAAACTCTGAACTGTGCCATTTTAATTCTCCTTCACGTAGATTTTGCCGAGCATGGTATGGTGACCGATGCCGCAATACTCGTTACAAATAACGGTATATTCACCGGCCTGGTCAGGAGTCATGGTCACCACCATGTCGTAGCCAGGAACGATTTGTAGATTGATGTTGACCGGTTGCAGTGAGAAACCGTGCTGCCAGTCCATCGAGGATAAATGAACCCGATAAGACTGGTCTTTCTCCAGCTCGAAAATCGGGTACCACTGCCAAAGCCTGCCCAGCATATAAATATCGCTACCAGCGGGTGGCCGTACAATAGGAATGCCGGCTTCTTCACCAACCTTGTATTTTTCAACCATGGCATCGACCTTGGCCTGAAATTGTGGCGCTGTGATTTGGTAAGCTTCATTCGAAAGGTTTTGTTTTCCGTAGATATGCCAGTAGGGCATCATGAAAAACATGATCAGACTCCAGATTAGTGCAATACCTATCCACACTATCTCCTCTTTGCCAACCGGCACCTTCCACCAGATACGTTCCGAAGGGGGTAAAAATGAACTCATTAGATATTCTCCTGAATTATTTATGGAGCGACCGGGATGGTGGCGATTTCCATAATCCCCCACATGATGTAAAAAACCGTGGGAAACACGACACCCAGAAACAGCAGTAAAAACGGGTTATCTAGCACTCGTTGAAAAAATGGGATACGTTCATCAACAGGTAAATCATCTTGTTCGGGCATGGCAAACCTCTCTTGGTTTTTGTTAAAGTCAGCCTCGTGACAGGCACAATTTTCAGTCAGCCCAGACTATCTGACATAAACGGGCACTAAATTGATAAATGTCAATTTGCCTCGTAGAATTTCAATCAAGGTATGAAGGGCTGTAATCAGGTATATAATTTTGACATTGATCAAATGCATATCGGGGCAGGCGTGCTAACTTGAATCGACCCGAATTTTTAGAACCCAAAAACAGGCTTTGTCGATGGCATTAATCGAGTGGCAGAAAGAATATTGCACCGGAATCAGCGGTATTGACCACGAGCACGAGCAACTGATTGATCAAATCAATGGCATCTATGCGTTGATTGACGACCATTCGGACAGGCAGTTAGTCATCGATGGCCTGGGCGATATCTATGGCAGCATTTCGGCCCATTTCGCACTCGAAGAACAAATGATGCAAAAACGTGGTTACGTTCATTATGAAGAACATAAAGCTGATCACCTGAAGTTACTCGATGATATCGGCGATATAGTCGAACAGTTTGAAGAAACAATCGAACTGGACAACAACGAATTTAAACAAACCATAAATGACTGGTTCCAGGTTCACTTCGCTACACACGACTCCAAACTGCATAAGCAGGAAAATTTTATCACCCATGATCAGGTCGATGAACCGACCATGGCTTATCTAATCCGAAAGGCAAAAACAAAATTATTAAATAGAAGCAAATAATTATGAGAATACCAATCGTAAAAGCCGCATTCGTATGTACGCTAATTGCAATCATCAGCTTCCCCGGTATTAGCCTGTCTGCCCCGCTTCTGGGCAGCGAGGGTGATCTTCGCGGGCATTTTTCCAGAGAGGGCAACAGCAGTAGCTCATCAAAGACAACGCGCAATAATATCTATATCAAATTTTTTCCCGAGCGTTGGATTGGCATGCTTTTTATCCCCTATCCCTATGCCACCAGCGTCGAACCGGAAGTCGTTACCCGGGTCTTTGAAGCCGCCAAAAAACAGACTTCCGGCAGTGCCTATATTAAGGGGAAATTTGGCCATCTGGCCGAACTCGCGACCGTACACATTGAAAGGTATGGTTACCTGGAAGACCGTATCGTGTTCGAGTGTGGTTCGCTGGCACCTTGCACTATCAAACTGGCCGACGGCTCGCTGGAGCTGATAAAACCCGGCGTTATCAACGAACATATCATTCGCTATCTTCAGATAGATACGCCCTGATCGGCGAGTCATGAGGTACCGTCAGTTCTTACCCATCGGTACCCTGGTACTAGGCGGGTTTTTCCTGCTGGTCATGCTGGGTACCTATATTCTGGTAAAACCGCCCGCACCACCAAGCGAACTAATGGGGGTACTGCGACAGGAATATCGTCAACTGCCGCCTTTCGAACTCACCACCCAGGCTGGCGAAGCCTTGAACGAACAACGTCTCCTGGGCAAATGGAGCTTTGTTTTCTTTGGCTACCTGTCCTGCCCGGACGTTTGCCCGAGCGTTCTGCACGAAATGAATACCGTTTATAAATTAATCGAGGACGAGGCAGGTAAAGCCCCCGATAACCTTCAGGTCATGTTTATTTCGGTTGACCCCGGTCGTGATAGTGCAGAGCAAGTCGGTCAATATGTCCGTTATTTTAATCAAAGCTTCATAGGTGCGACCGCGGCTCAATCAACCATCGACGGATTGATGCGAAATTTCGGCGCGGCATATATCATCGAAG
>JAOUJX010000544.1 GCA_029882955.1 Gammaproteobacteria bacterium | reverse complement strand
GTAACCGATTTATGCGGATTTTCATCCGGTAGGCGAAATATCCGAATACGCCGGTCGATGCCGCCATTCGCGAATACGAGCTCGTCACGGCCGATATCTTTGATGGCGATTTCTTCCTTGACCAGTGCAGTGTCTATTTTCAGCACCCCGGATTCAGAATCTTCAAGCACCGCATCGAAACCGCCGAAGCCACCGGTCGTCAACGCCTCCCAGTCGACCCGCCCCGGCGCCGTTTGCTCAAAGCGTTTGTCCGCGTTGTAGCGGTTTATCGGGTTGAGTTGCTGGAAACGATTACCCGTTAGTTCGGCATGACCGTCCCAGATTGTCTCACGTCCTCGCCCGCGGTATTCGGAGCCTTCCCACAGGATACGAATACGCTGGCCGAGATCGGCTTCTGTATAAGGTCTGTAGACCTCCAGCGTTTCCAGACCATTGCGAATATCGATGCGCTCGACAGGAGAAGCAGCATGGACATCAATCCTGAAGGTCACTTCATCATCAGCGCAGCGCAGGATATCACCCATCATTGCCTCGCCCACCTGTGCCGAGGTTACATCTCCCAGGTTCGGATCGTCCGAAAACAGATCGGCGGCGCTGTCGAAAATAGCTCGAGTATCGAGCACGACACGACTACCGGTGGTGCCGTAGTGATGACGTTTTTTCAGCCCCTCCATGATACCGGCCCGGGTAAAAGACGGTGCCAATACGCAGGTCAGGCCACCGTAAGCACCAAATTTTGTACTACCGGGGTGCGAAGCACCGGGTCGGCCCTTATGCCCGTCAGAGTTAGAAACGATGCCAACTCGATAGCCCTGCTCCAAAGCATCCTCAATCAGCCATTCGAAGGTACCCCAGGCCGAATGCACTTCGACTGAACGCTCCAGACGTTGATCATGCGCTATCTTGATGTCGGCGTAGCGGCCTCCGATATGCGCAAACACCGTGCAATCCTCGTCTTTCAGATCGGTGAATAAATCGGCCGCAGAATTTGAATCGGTCTCCAGATCAGATAGATCATCAACCAGTGCGTGGGAAGATCGGTGTATTGGCCGCCCTTCTTCCATGTACAGGACGTTACGGTCACCACCGAGCCCGGTATTACCTGACCATTCGTATCCGGGAAAGACAATGAATTGATCATCTTCAGTGAATTCAGCAGACAGTTCATTAAGATGAGCCCAGAACTGACTGGTAATCTGAAAGTCATTACCCTGGTGAACGCAGATATCGAGGAATGCCCTGTCGCGGGCGAATTCGTAAAAATCACGCGCCGAGTTGGTGCCGATGGTTTCTTCCGACTGTCCGTGCAAGTCTCCCCAATAGGGCAAAAGCTCAGATTTTTCGGAGAACCGACAGGGGTTGGTTGCAGCAACTGTATCGCCTTGAGGTGAAATCATTTCAATCACCAAATCCCCCGTTTCAGTCACCAGAAGCTCACTGACGTTGACAGCGTACCTACCTGGCTCAAAACTAACACTTTGCGGAAGGTTATCGACCTTAAGATTGGCGCGTAAGCGAAAACTTTGATCGCACAAATTCGATGGATTGCCCCAGCGATCCTCTCCTTTCAATCGCAAACTAAAAGAGTCCCCGATACGGCGTTGGGTCGGAATGATTGCTTTGAACAACGAGGGCGGTCCGGGCACGATGCTAATAATCGGCTGCCGGGGGAGTTCAACATAGTTGTATGTCGCAATAGCGTCAACCAGAACCCTGAATTCGAACGTATCCTCACAAAAAGTCTGAATTCGTATACCCGGTGAGCCCTGGCGACGATCCCCGAAGCGGACAATAATTTGATCGCCTTCTCGCAGGAAGCCACGTACTACCTTGATGTAAAGCGTTTTATCCCAGGGGCGAATATTGCGCTTCATA
>JAOUJX010000543.1 GCA_029882955.1 Gammaproteobacteria bacterium | reverse complement strand
CCCTATACCCAGAATCGAACCCGGAGACAGATACTCACCGGCCAACAGTGCAGCACCGAGCGCAACCAGTATTGGCGCCAGGCCTCGAAACAATGGGTAAACCTGGGAGAGATCACCGGCCCGGTAAGACCTGGCCAGCGTGAAATAATAAACATTGTGGATGATTACCGAAGTCAGCAGCATCGGCCAGCTTTGCGACAAAGGCACAGGTACGAAAAAGGCCAATGGTATACAAACCAGACTACCAACCAGGGTATAGGCACCAATGCTGTATTCCGGCGTACCACCGGACTTGGCCATCGCGTTCCAGCTCGCGTGCAGTATGGCAGCGAGCAATACCAGCCCAATTAAAAACGGTGTCACTATTTATTATGCTATTTGGCGGCTACGGCGTTTTTGTGAAACGACAATAATCATTAACAATACAACCGCTGGAAAATAAAAGACTTCTTTCGGCACCCGATCGGCAGCACGCAGCACCTTCGCTACCTCTACTGGTTCGTCACCATAGTAGTCGAAAGATTTGCCGATCGTTTCAAAGAAAGGCGTGCCCGGAAAAGGTTCTTCTATAAGCGCACGACCATCTTCAACTGTCACCGACAAACCCGCTTTTCGCAGCCGCTCTACCGCATCCTTCTGTTGTCCCAGGCTTACCAGAATAGTCGTCGAAGTCATTTCACCACTGTCAAAATCAGGGCCGCTGACTATCATGGTTAGCGTTCCTTCTGCTGACATTTCGTCCACTACCTGGTAGACAACTGCAGGTTCAAAGCTATCATACGGCGGCGAAACCTGATCGAGCCAGAAACCCGGCCGGAACAGCGTAAAAGCAATTAATAAAAATGCCGCCGATTCCCATCTTCGGTTATGCGTAAACATATAACCCTGGGTCGCCGAGGCAAATAACATCATTGCAATTGTCCCCACGAAGAAGACGAAAATAGCCTTCATCGGCGTTACATCGATCAGCAATAACTCGGTATTGAAAATAAACAGGAAAGGCAACAGTGCCGTTCTGATATCGTAGGTAAAACCCTGTACGCCCGTTCTAATCGGGTCGCCTTTGGATATAGCCGCCGCCGCAAAAGCGGCCAGACCCACCGGTGGCGTATCATCAGCGAGTATGCCAAAGTAAAATACGAATAAATGCACCGCAATTAACGGCACCAATAAGCCCGACTTGGCGCCAAGTACAATAATAACCGGGGCCATGAGCGACGACACCACGATATAATTCGCGGTAGTCGGTAAGCCCATACCCAGAATCAAACTCATGATAGCCACCAGGATTAGCATCACAATCAGGCTGCCCCCGGAGAGAAATTCGACGAACTCGCCAACCACCTGATGCGCACCGGTGAGCGATATAGAACCGATAATGACACCCGCCGCCGCAGTCGCTATTGCTATCGAAATCATATTACGCGCACCGGCGATCATACCCTGAACCAGGTCACCAACGCCCTGTTTAAACTCATCCCCGAGGTTGCCGGTACCACGCATCATAGCCTTCAGCGGTCGTTGCGTGAGGGTCACTGTAATCATCGCCAGGCAGGCGTAAAAGGCGGACAAATGCGCCGATAACTTATCAGGCGTCGGCAGGATACACCATAACAGCAGCACAATCGGTAATAGGTAATGCAGGCCGGTAATTGCTGTTGCACCTGCCGGAGGCAACTCGACCAGCGGCGCATCGGGATCGTCGACTTCGAGGTCTGGACGCTTCGACGCAACCCACAGCAGTATCAGGTAAATAGTGGCCAGAACCACAATGACATAGATTAGCGTAAAGTCTGGAAACGCAGCGGAAATCCAGCTTTTGACGACATGTACCAGACCGACCAACACCGCTATACCGATAAAACCACTGAGCACGCCA
>JAOUJX010000197.1 GCA_029882955.1 Gammaproteobacteria bacterium | reverse complement strand
ACGTTTATGGCGATCTGTGTACTCAAAGTGTCCGAGGAATAAGCGGTCTGAGGAAATAATTTCTTTGTCAGAGCGGTCTTCGTAGTTATGGATTGCAAATTTAGAACTGTCGGTACCACGATCGTCTTCACTGTGGTGAAACTCAGCGGGTTCGAGCGAGCCTTCTTTTAGTTTATTCATCAGGTCGAAATGATGGACATCTACTTTCGGGCGCTTGCTTAAAGCTTTGCCAGAAAGGTAATGATCGACCGAGTCGGCGCAGATTGAGGCCTGGCCAATGGCGGTAGTTAGCAGATGAGGGCGAACGATGTCGCCTGCGACAAAATGACCTTCTTTTTCAGGGACTCGAAAATAGGCATCTGCATCAATCAGGCCCCGACCATTGTCTAGTGACTCGAGTCCTGTCAAATCACCTGACTGACCGATCGCAGAGACGATTAAGTCGCAGTCGATGACATACTCTGTGCCTTCGACGGGTTCAGGCCGACCATCGACCATTTCGCACTGGCACATTTTTAGACCGACAGCGCGGCCATCGTCACCGAGAATAACTTCAAGCGGCATAACACCGTCCTGGATATCGACCCCTTCGCGTAAAGCATCGTCGACTTCGTGCTCCGAAGCCGTCATCTCATCACGCTTGAATAATGAGGTTAACGTTACAGTAGCGCCATCGCGGGCAGCTGCAAAGGCTGAATCGTGTGCGACATAGCCACCGATAACATGCTCAGGCTTTTGATCTTCTGGTAACACATCAATCTTACCAAGGCGGCGCGCGACAGAGACAACGTCGATGGAGGTGTCACCACCACCGATACAAACTACGCGGTTTGTAGTTACCTGCATATCACCCTTGTTAAAAGCCTCCAGAAAACCAACACCGGAAACACAATTGGGTGCATCGGCGTTTTTAACCGGAATAGGGCGACCACTCTTACAACCAACAGCCCAGATAACCGCATCGAAATCCTGTTCAATGGTTTCCATCGATACATCGCTACCAACGCGGGTATTGAGTTTGACTTCGATTCCGCCCATATCCAGTATTCGTTGAATTTCGTGGTTGAGAAATTCACGCGGTGTACGATAACCGGGGATGCCGTATTTAAACATGCCGCCGAGTTCTTCGTGGTCATCAAAAATCACGCTTTCATGACCTTTACGACGAAGCTGGTAGGCGGCAGCCAAACCAGCAGGCCCGCCACCGACGATCGCTATCTTTTTGCCGCTTAATGCTGCGCTATTATCGAAAGTATATTTAGATTCCATTGCGCTATCGCCAATGTATTGCTCGACGGCATTAATACCGACAAAGTCTTCGACCTGGTTACGATTACAGCCGTCCTGGCAGGGTGCTGGACAGACTCGCCCCATCATGCTTGGAAAAGGATTAGCATCGGTGGAGCGACGGAATGCGTATTCCTGCATGCTCATACCTTTGGGTGGTTGTTCGATACCGCGAACGATGTCGAGCCATCCGCGAATATCTTCTCCCGATGGGCAACTGCCCTGGCAGGGAGGTGTGCGATGTACATAAGTCGGGCATTTATGCGAAGTATCTTCGTTGAAGATATCCTGGTCGAATCCCCGGTATTTGGTGTCACCATCCTTGTATTTTCTAAAGGTGAGCCGAGTGTTCATATCTTTACTCGATGCTGCCATGTGAATCTCCCAAAACTAAATAAATGACAAATATAAATAACTAAATTAATCTGATTCTGGTTCAGACTCTGCGTCCTGACCGGTAAGAATCAAAGCGTTGCTCACCAGCTGATGCACGCTGACGATCATATCCATACCCATACCGTAGACTGGTAATACCTTGCTAAACTGTGACTTACAAATCGCACAGATTGCTGCCATATGGGTAACCCCATCTTCTTCGATGACATTTTTCAAGGCTGTCATACGTGGCATAGCGCCCTTGACGCGCACCTCGATCAAATCGTCGGTCAATAATCCACCGCCACCGCCGCAGCAAAAAGTCGCTTCGTGGGTAGTTTCAGGCGCCATATCGACGAAGTTGTTACAAACCGCCTTGATAATGTCGCGAGGAATTGAAAACTGACCACCGGGTATACCACCCATGCGTGACGCTCGAGCAACATTGCAGGAATCGTGAAAGGTCAGAGTCATCCAGTCGTTTTCTGACGGATCAAGGTTGAGTTTGCCGCGCTGAATTAAGTCGTGGGTAAATTCGCAAATATGCTGCGGTACCGGGTAGGCCGGATCAAGAAAATCGAAAGGACCGGCCAGAGTATTTAAATAGCTATAGGCAACACGCCAGGCATGGCCACATTCACCGAAAATAATGCGTTTGACCCCAAGATCGATGGCCGCTTCGCGTATTCGCAAAGCGATTTTCCGCATATTTTCATGATTACCAATAAACAGGCCGAAGTTAGCGGCCTCTGAGGCTTTGGAGCTGATCGTCCAGCTAACGCCCGCTTCGTGAAAAACTTTAGCGTAGCCCATAAGTCCATCGACATGTGGTTCGGCAAAGAAATCGGCCGATGGTGTGACCAGTAGTATATCTGCGCCTTTCTCATCGAGCGGTAATCTGACCGCAACTCCGGTTTCGTCTTCGATGTCTTCTTCGAGCCCTTCTAAGGTATCGCGAAGAGCGGGTTCGGGCAGGCCGAGGTTATTACCGATTTTGTAAACCTTACCGATAATTTCGTTACTGTACTTCTGTCCGACACCGATTTTAGACATGACATCGCGGGCAGCCATGGTGATTTCGGCGGTATCAATACCATATGGGCAATAAACCGAGCAGCGGCGGCATTCGGAGCACTGATGATAGTAGTTATACCAGTCATCAAGTACCGATTTATTCATTTCCTGGCCGCCGATTAACCAGTCAAGCCCTAGCTTGCTGAGGAATTTACCAGCGGGTGTGTGATATTTTCGGTAAACACTGCGGAATAAATCCTGCCGTGCCACCGGCATATTCTTAGGGTCCGATGAACCCAGATAGTAATGGCATTTATCGGTACAGGCGCCGCATTTGACGCAGGAATCGAGGAAAACTCGTAATGCCCGGGAATTATCGACCGCCTCACCCATCGCCTCGATGGCTTTCTGTTCCCAGTTTTCGACCAGTTCACCGGGAAAACCGAGTGGTTCCTGATGTTCTGGCTTGGCAATAAAAGGACCAGAAGCTTCCATAACGCCTGGATGTAATGCGGGCGTATGAATGTTTTTGAAAAGCTCGGGG
The DNA here is from genome assembly GCA_029882955.1 of Gammaproteobacteria bacterium. GTDB lineage: Bacteria > Pseudomonadota > Gammaproteobacteria. The sequence goes on along the minus strand of JAOUJX010000197.1, from coordinate 4,337 downwards.
ACTTCGTATTCGACAGAGGCCATGTTTAACTTTCCGCGCTTTCGTTGCTGGAAGGCATATTCGCTACCCAGCTTGGTTGATGGCGCTTTTCACGAGGATTGTCGGCCTGATTTCGCGTTGGGCTGAAAAATACACCCGGTGCATGCAGTAATTTACTGAAAGGAAAAATGATCAATAAAAGAGCTACCAGGACCAGATGTACGACCAATGCACTATTAATGGGTAAGCTAACGATTTTAAAACCCATTAAATTTATGAAGTAATTTTGTATCCCAATAATGTCCGGGCGATCGAATAGTTGCATTATCAGTCCACTAAAACCGATAACTAACAGCATGATCAGCATGAGGAAATCAGAAGGGGACGAAATATATCTGACGCGATCGACGACTATCCGGCGTAACAGTAATCCTGCCAGGCCGAGTATCATGGTGTATGCTGCATATTTACCAAAAGGCTGGACCAGAGTTACCCAGAACCAGGGCTGCTCCTGAAAATAACGGACGTGTCGTGCCAGCACCAGCAATAACGAGAAATGAAACATCCAGCCGAGTATCCAGATCCATTTATTGGACTTAAACAGGCTCTCGAAAAGTGTTACTTCGCGTATCATACGCATAATAACGCCTCCCTGTGTGGTAGGCGCTGGTGTAGTAGGTATCAATAACGGGGCTTCGGTCTTCCAGTACTGACGTACTTTATAACCTAGCCCCAGGGTAATAACCGCTGTTGCGAACCAGAAAGTGATGGCGAAAAACAAATTCATATAAAGTCACCACCTATGCTGGGTAGTTGAGCAGTCAGTACGGTTTATACGCAGCCGGTAGGCTTGGGTAAACCTGCATACTTACAGGCTTGCTTGGCCGGACCGTAAGGGAACAGTTCATAGAGGTATTTACTGTTGCCTTTATCTTTACCGAGGCGCTTGCCTATGGCTTTGGTTAATACACGTACAGCTGGCGCAATCTGGTATTCTTCATAGTATTCGCGCAGGAAGTTAATGACTTCCCAGTGACCGTCAGCGAGTTCAGCGCCGTCACTGGCAGCGAGGGCTTCTGCAACATCGGGCGCCCAGTCACTAAGATTGGCGAGATAGCCTTCTTCGTCAGTCTCGTAGTTTGTTCCGTTTACGTCTAATGGCATGGTATTCTCCGGGGTGTTCTATATTTAATTAAAAGTGAATTACAACCAGTTCTGAACTCTGTCATTCTCGGTTGTGAGTTTTACAAAGCCAGAGTAATCGACCAGCGTGATTTGATCCATCAACGGTTTCTCTGACAATCCTCGCGCTTTAATGTCTTCGCCAAGGGCAAAAACTTTAATGCCTTTGTCCGTAGCCTGTTTGATCTGATCTGATACTGACGTGCCTTGCAATGCTGAAACGACAGCATCTTCGATCAGCAGGACACTGGCATCTGCTTTACAAACTGAGAGGCAGCTTTCCAGTGAATTACGTTCGAATGCTGATTTGTTGACTGTGTGTAATGTCGACATAGAAATCTTCCGCCTAAAAGTTTAGCAGCACATCGGCCGAATCGATGATATCGGACAATTGCTCGCGGTTAACAAGATGGATTGAACTCTTTTCATTCCAGTCGTCATCTTCATCTTCGTAGACAAGAGCCTGTAAATCGTCGATGGTCAGACCGCGGTCATCCAGGGATTGCTGATCGATATAGATTTGATTAATATCGTAGTCACCCAGAGCCGCGTAGGTTTTGGAAAAGTTCTTCATGCCAATGCCTTCGGGATCCTGAGCATTAGTCAGTTGAAAAACCCCATCGTCCATAAATACCAGTTTGACATTCTGCTCGAAAGCGGCGCCGATCAATACTACTTCCAGAGATTCAAGGGCGTAGACAGTACCGTAAGGTGCCTTCCTGTTGATATAAACAAATGTTTTCGTATTCGACATATCAATCACCAAAAACCACGAGGCGGTCGGATTGAACGCCGCCTTCTATCAATTGGCCGAGGCCGGAAATCTGGAAACCTGGCGCGATATTGACGCCACTCTTACCATTCTTTTTCGACTCGCCTTCGTCGAGAATACCCCGGCGTTGAGCTGCAGCGACACAGACGATCATGTCGAGGTTATGCTCTGCAGCCAGGCTACTCCATAACTGCTGGAGGTTTCGATCATCTTGTGGTGGCACAGAGTACTCGGTCGCGTTGTTAACGCCATCGTGATAAAAAAATATTCGGTGAATATCATGACCGGCGTCAATTGCTGCACGGGTAAACTGATACGCACTGTCGGATGCCTGATGCGTATAGGGTCCGGTATTTACCTGTATCGTAAACTTCATACTAGAACCTGATATGCGCAGAAGCGTTCAGACTATTACGAGCACCACGCCAGTTATCGATATGGAACTTGGTAAACGGCAAACCGGTTAATTCAAAAAATCGTGTCCAGCCAATACGATCGATCCAGTCGCTAATACGCTCCCAGTCCTTTGCATCTTCCTTGTAGGTATGCAGAATTTTCTTGACGATCGCGGTCGCTTCAGGCCAACGTGGCGGATTATTCGGGATGCCGGCAGCCACCAGTTTCTGGAAGCTTGGCTTGCCACGGGCATTAGAGTGATTACCGCCAACCCAGATCGCCAGCTTGGTATGCTCAGCGTCGTTAATCTGCATCGGTGGGCAGGGTGGGTAGCAGGCACCACAGCAAATGCATTTCTTTTCATCGACTTCGAGTGATGGCTTACCATTCACCATAGCGGGGCGGATTGCAGCAACAGGGCAACGTGCGACTACCGATGGGCGTTCGCAAACATTGGCTACCAGGTCATGGTTGATTTTCGGTGGTTTGGTGTGCTGAACATTGATCGCGATATCTCCCTGACCACCGCAGTTAATCTGGCAGCAGGAAGTTGTCATATGCACTCGATTAGGCATATTCCAGTTTTTAAATTCATCGATGAGCTCATCCATCATCGCTTTCACCACGCCCGAGGCATCGGTGCCAGGGATGTCGCAGTGTAACCAGCCCTGAGTATGCGACATTGAAGTCACCGAGTTCTTCGTGCCGCCTACAACGAAACCGGCTTCGGTAAGCGCATCAACCAGAGGCTGTACGCGGTCTTCCTTATCGACAAAAAACTCAAGATTACTGCGTAGCGTAAAATGGACATGACCGTCGGCGTATTTATCACCAATATCGCATAAGGTACGCAACGTGAAAACATCCAGAATTCTTTGTGTGGCGGCTTTCACTGTGTAGATGACATCGCCACCATGAGCGACGTGCTTTAGTACACCGGGTTGAGGGTCTTCGTGGTAGTCCCAGTTACCGTAGTTCTTACGCATAACCGGATGCATGTTTCTGAATCCATCGGGGCAACCTGATTCTATCGGTGACCGTGGGGTAGCTTGGGCTTCTGCCATTTTAAACTCCGCTATCTAATTTCTGTTTGACTGCTTAGGACTAAAATCAGGCGCTCTCGGCCTGGCGGTCATACCATTTCTTGGCCTCTTCGTCCCATTCGTCCAGACGCACATAGGAGCTTTGACGTGGGCTACTTACCATGTTCGGATTGACCTCGATACCGATACCTTCGAGAAAATTAGCGAGTCCGATTCTTTCGATCATTTCACCGCAGCGCTCGTGCTCAAGGGCATTTTCGGCCCAGAAATCGATTACTTCTTCGGCCATTTCGTTTAGTTTTTCGAGGTCTTCTTCTGTTTTTAGCGGCATGAACGGTACGATGACAGTACCCATTAGATCACCGATCTTCAATGTTCGCTTTCCACCGATACAAATTGTCGCACCTTTGTCGAGCCCCGGCGAGAGAGCCTTCGGCATAACATTCAGGCAGTGCATGCAGCGTACGCAGTTGCGATTATCGACTTCGAGGGTATCGTCATCGTTAATCTTCAGTGCATTAGTCGGGCAACGCGTAATGACGTTTTCATTGAGATAATCCCTGCCTTTTTTCTCGACGTATTCCTTGAATCGAGCCTGATCGACCCGCATGTCGTCGCGCCAGGTGCCGATAATGGCAAAATCCGAACGTTCGATGGCATTCTGGCAATCGTTACCACAGCCGGAGACTTTAAACTTAAATTTGTAAGGCAGGGCTGGTCGATGAACATCGTCGGTGAAGTTGTTGATCACGGTACGCTGAATGTTTTGCTCGTCGAGGCATGATTGCTCGCAGCGTGCCGCACCAATGCAGGAAATCGAAGTACGAACATCGGGACCAGCACCACCAAGGTCGAAACCGTATTCATTAATTTCGTCGAAGAAACCCTGGGTACCATCGGTCGTCGTACCAATGAACATGATATTGCCGGTTTGCCCATGAAAAGTAACCAGTCCGGAACCGTGC
>JAOUJX010000542.1 GCA_029882955.1 Gammaproteobacteria bacterium | reverse complement strand
CCGGGGATAACAGGCTGATACCGCCCAAGAGTTCATATCGACGGCGGTGTTTGGCACCTCGATGTCGGCTCATCTCATCCTGGGGCTGAAGCAGGTCCCAAGGGTATGGCTGTTCGCCATTTAAAGAGGTACGCGAGCTGGGTTTAGAACGTCGTGAGACAGTTCGGTCCCTATCTGCCGTGGGCGTTTGAGAATTGAGGGAAGCTGCTTCTAGTACGAGAGGACCGAAGTGGACGAACCTCTGGTGTTCCGGTTGTCACGCCAGTGGCATTGCCGGGTAGCTACGTTCGGACAGGATAACCGCTGAAAGCATCTAAGCGGGAAGCCCCTCCCAAGATTAGTTCTCACTAGGACTTTAAGTCCTCTAAAGATCCGTCGAAGACTACGACGTTGATAGGCCAGGTGTGGAAGCGCAGTAATGTGTGTAGCTAACTGGTACTAATTGATCGTGAGGCTTGACCATATAACACCCAAACAACTTTGTGTTGTCGAAGTGTGTCGCGTCAAGATGATGTAACATTAACTTTATTACAGATTTCAAATTTGGATTGGTGATTTTAAATCAACAATCTAAGCCAGTTTGCTTGGCAACAATAGCGCTCTAGACCCACCTGATCCCATCCCGAACTCAGAAGTGAAATGGAGTTGCGCCGATGATAGTGTGGGGTCTCCCCATGTGAAAGTAGGTCATTGCCAGGCATTAACACCCAAAAGCCTCGTATCCATGTGATGCGGGGCTTTTTTTTGTTCAGAATTACATCAGGAGCCAATTTCCTGTATGCTGACTCTTATCTTTCTGGTGCTCTTCGTTTTGCACTGTTCTTACTCTTCGGAAATCCTGCCCGATTCCCAGCCAGAATTTAACCTAGCTCGGTTTTAACTTAGTCATATTACCTCTGTTTTAGCTGATGGAATGTAGTCTGGAGAAACAATCAATGTCCTTTCAATGTCAGATCATAAGATCGACAGTACCTGCAGATAATAATTTATTCACTAGTAGTCACAACTATGGGTGACGTTTTACTGAAGAGTGAGATTATAGTTATTGATAAAATTAGTTACTTGATACGCTCACTGAAAGACAAGCAGCAATTCGATAACCACGATGAATCAGCAAAAGCTCTTGGAATATCCTCTGCCACCTGGCCCTTGTTCGGTAATGTATGGCCAACCTCAATAGTCATGGCTTTGAAGTTAGGCGAGCTTGAGCTGGAAGGTAAACGGGTGCTTGAAATTGGTTGTGGAATTGGCTTGAGTAGTATCGTACTGCACCGGATGGGTGTGGATATAACGGCGAGCGACTATCACCCGCAAGCTCAGGACTTTCTCGACCGGAATATCATTGGTAATAAGCTCCCACCTATTAAATACCAGACCGGAAACTGGGAAACGGAAAACCCACTGTTAGGCAAATTCGATGTTCTTATCGGTAGCGACATCTTATATCAACCAGCCCATGCACAGCAGGTTTCCAGATTTATCGATCTCCATTCCAACGACGGGGTCCAGGTGATGATTGGAGATCCCGGTCGGGAAAACAGGAGTCGATTCACACAATGTATGATAGCCCTAGGATATAAACATCATTTTGCCAGTTTTGATGAGCAGGTTAATCAAAAAGGCCGTTGCAAGGGGCGCATATTACATTATCAACGTGACTAACTATTCTAGTTAGTAGGCAGCTGTTAAGATTTCTATGCTCAGGGGCGACGAATAAAGCCATCTCCGAAAGATGATTAAATCAAACCTGAATGCATTGATTCGTATATTAGCGATATGAATCAGATTCGATTACATCTCGATGAATTAAAGCAATCAATCCAAATTTCTAATGCACAATACCCGGAAATATTAGGGAGACTCTGAACAATCGATGTTTTGAGT
>JAOUJX010000196.1 GCA_029882955.1 Gammaproteobacteria bacterium | reverse complement strand
ATGGTGTTTCAGGACTATGCGCTTTTTCCGCACCTGTCGGTCGCTGATAATATCCGTTTTGGTTTACGAGACTGGAAGCCGAGGCAGCAACAGGCGCGTATTAATGAACTCCTGGCCATGATTGGTATGCCAGCTTCTGGACAGGCTTATCCGCACCAGTTGTCGGGTGGCCAGCAGCAACGCGTGGCGTTAGCGCGAGCGATGGCACCGCAACCTGGTATTTTGTTAATGGATGAGCCTTTTTCCAATATGGATGTGGAATTACGCGAGCAACTCGCCCGTGAGGTGAGGGATATCTTAAAGCAGGAAAATATCACAGCCATCCTGGTAACCCATGATCAGTACGAAGCTTTTGCCATGGCGGACCAGATTTGTGTGATAAACCAGGGAAAAATTATCCAGCAGGATTCGGGCTACAACCTTTATCATCAACCCGCCAATAGATTTGTCGCTGATTTCATTGGCCAGGGTGTTATCATTCCCGCCGAAGTAACCGGTGCATTTACGGTAAAAACCGAACTTGGTGTGATCAGTGGAGATACGCCGATAGAGAGCGAAATCGGCGATATCGTCGATGTGCTGATTCGACCGGATGATGTCGTGCATGACGATTACTCGAAAGAAACCGCAGTGGTGGTCGAGAAAGCTTTTCGTGGCGCTGACTTCCTTTATTTTTTACGCATCGATAGCGGTAGTGAAATATTGTGTCTGGCACCTAGCCACCACAATCATCATATCAATGAACGCATAGGCATTCGGTTGAATGTCGACCACCTGGTTGTATTTGACCGGGTATAACGAGGCTTTGAATGTTAACTAAAATACTGCTGACAGCAACGGTGATTATTGCCTGTTTATGGGTTTTGTCAGCCAGACGTAACAAACCGGAAGCCGCTGCAAAAGCCGTTGTTAGTCAGAAAGACCGGGAAAGACAAAGGTTACTAAGACAGGGCGCCTGGTCGTTTATGGCGCTCATGGTGATTGCCGCCGGGATTATGATATCTATCGAGCTTTGGGACAGAAATACGATGGTCACAGTGCACGTCATCAACACTCAATCTGGGGAGCGCATCAGCTACCAGGCATACCGTGAAGATATCCAGAACAACAGCTTTACCACGGTAGAAGGGCGTAAAGTTTTTACCGCAGGTATCGAACGTATTGAAATTGAAGCGCCGCCGGAATAGCGCGGCGCGATTAATTTTCAGCCTATCTTTGGCTCTAGTGCTGCCATAACCGTTTCTTTATCCGAGCTCGTAACGCTGACTAAAAGACCCGTATCTTTATAAAAGTCGGATAAGGGGGCGGTCTGGGCTTGGTAGACCTCAAGGCGATTGTTGATGGCCTCTTTGGTTTCGTCGTCGCGTTGTACAACCTCGTTAGAACCACAGACATCGCAAACGCCTTCAACTTTGGGTGGTTTTGATTTGACATTATAAATTTCCCCGCATTGAGTACAGGTTCGGCGCGTGGTGAGGCGGTCGATAATAATGTCGCGAGCGATTTCCAGTTCAAGCACTGCGTCGAGCTTTTCACCCATTTTTTCCAGCAATACCTGTAAGGCTTCTGCCTGGGGGATAGTACGGGGGAAGCCATCGAGCAAATAGCCCTTTTTGCAGTCATCTTCCTGCAAACGCTGCTCCATGATACCCATGATCAATTCATCGGTTACCAGGTTGCCGGCGCTCATTGCGGCTGCCGCCTGTTTTCCGAGTTCGGTGCCCGCAGCGACTGCCGCACGAAGAATGTCCCCGGTAGATATCTGAACCGAGCCATCGTATTCAGTGAGCACCTTGGCAATAGTCCCCTTACCCGCTCCGGGTGGCCCCAGCAATATGATTTTCATCATTTAACTCCTCTTTAACTTAAAAACCTGGCAATACCCAGACGTTCTCATTTTTGTTCTGTCGGGGCAAATCAAAATCCTCAATACTTTGTATTATCTCCAATCAGAGTGATAGTGGCCATTCGCCTTTTAGGGTGGGTTCTATGTTCCCATAAGTATACTCCCTGCCAGGTGCCGAGGGCTGATTGGCCCTGACTGATCGGTATAGTGATTTCACTTTGTGTGAGCACTGACCGGATATGGGCGGGCATATCGTCGTCGCCTTCCTGGTCGTGCAGATAAATTGGGTCGCCGTCAGGTACCAGCCGGGAAAAGAAGTTTTCCAGGTCTCTACGAACGTTGTCATCGGCATTTTCGGTGATGATTAATGAAGCACTGGTATGGGAAATGAAAACATGGCAAAGCCCTGTTTCTATACCAGATTGATCAATTAGCTTGTCTATCTCGCTGGTTATATTGATCGTTGATCGCCCCTGCGTTTGAATGTCAAGTCTGTGTTGTTGCATCATTTAACAAATTGTCCGATGGTTTTATCTAAAGCATATCGGAAAATATAGCCTGAAGGAAAATCATCATGACATATTGGCGAAAACGATTGTTGGTCAGTTTACTGGTCGCCTGCCTGGGCAGTCCTTTGCTGGCCTCAGATCTGGCCAAGGAGAAGCGTTGGGCCGACCAGATAGTCGATTCGCTGTTAGATGGCGAAGCTGTCTGGCTAAAAACTGGTAATCACTCATTCCTGTCAATTTATACCTCCGCCAAAGACGAGAGTCTTAATAAAGCGTTGATTGTTATGCATGGTACGGGTGTTCACCCAAACTGGGATCAGGTTATTCGTCCGCTGCGGGTGGCTTTAACCGAATATGGCTGGAATACCCTGTCGATTCAGATGCCGGTATTGGCAAATGACGCCGATCACGACGATTATGCGGTATTGTTTCCCGAGGTGGTGCCAAGGATCAATGCTGCACTGTCGTATCTGAAATCGCAGGGGGCTGAGGATATAGTCCTTATAGGCCATAGCCTGGGATCGCTGATGACCAGTTATTATTTATCCAGAGAGAACGATGAATCGATTAAAGGTTTTGTTGCCATCGGTATGCCGGGCGGGTCAGAGCATGATGCGATGAACTCCTTAAGGACCCTTAAAGCGGTCAAGGGGCCTGTTTTTGATTTATTCGGTAGCCAGGATTTACCGGAAGTGTTGAGTAATCGTCAGCAGAAAAAGAAAATAGCCGAAGAAGCCGGTAATAACGATTACCGGCAATTGCAGGTGGAAAATGCCAACCACTTTTTTGATGACCGGGAAGAAGCTCTGGTCAAGGCGGTCTCAGACTGGCTGGCTACCCGGCGCTAAGGGGTGATCAACGAGATTTTTGCCGGTTTTGAAAGGTTCAGTTCTGGATCAAGTATTGTGGGCTTGAGCTGCTTATCGTCGGTATCAGGGTAATCCAGCGTATAGTGTAAACCTCGACTTTCTTTGCGCTGCAGGGCCGACCGAATGATTAGCTCCGCGACTATGACCAGGTTACGCAATTCGAGCAAATCGGCGGAAACTTTATAATTCCCGTAGTATTCGTTGATTTCACGTATTAACAACCGAGTTCGATTAAGCGCGCGCTCGAGCCGTTTATCGGTACGTACGATGCCGACGTAGTCCCACATAAATCGACGTAATTCATCCCAGTTGTGTGCGACCACGATATCTTCGTCGGAGTCGGTCACCTGTGACTCATCCCAGTCGGGTAGTCGCTCCGGCTTAATCTTTGTCTTGAGGTGGCTTTGAATGTCTTCGGCAGCTGTTTTGGCGAACACCAGACATTCGAGCAATGAGTTGCTGGCCATGCGGTTGGCACCGTGTAAACCGGAATAGGTTACTTCACCGACCGCGTATAGGTTGTCCAGGTCGGTTTTTCCCCTGGCATCGATGATAACGCCGCCACAGGTGTAATGTGCGGCGGGTACCACGGGAATTGGCTGGCGTGTGATATCGATATCGAATTCGCGGCAACGCTCGTAAATAGTGGGGAAATGCGATTTGATAAATGCGCGGCTCTTATGGCTGATATCCAGATAGACGCAGTCGATACCAAGGCGTTTCATTTCGTGATCGATAGCTCTGGCGACGATGTCTCTAGGCGCCAGCTCGCCGCGTTCGTCGAATCGCTGCATGAATCTTTCACCATCTGGTAATAATAGTTTGCCGCCTTCGCCGCGCACTGCCTCAGTGACCAGAAACGATTTTGCCTCCGGGTGATACAGGCAGGTCGGGTGAAACTGGATGAATTCCATGTTTGCGACTCGGCAACCTGCACGCCAGGCCATGGCAATGCCGTCACCGGTTGAGCCGTCTGGATTGCTGGTATACAGATAAACCTTGCTAGCGCCACCGGTGGCGAGGACTGTCTTCTGGGCTGAAAATACATTCACGTGCTGGTCATCGCGATTATAGGCATATAGGCCCAGACAGTGATTTCCCTGTCGAATTAAATCGATGGCAACATGGTCGTTAAAGATTCGAATGTTTTTATGTTCCAGCGCATGCGCCTGCAGGGTTTGCTGCAGAGCCTTGCCTGTCGCGTCCGCCGCATGAACTACACGGCGTTTGCTATGGCCCCCTTCACGCGTGAGATGGTAACCGCTGGCGCTGACATCCTGACGATCACGGGTAAACGGCATGCCCAGGTCGGCGAGCCACTGTATGCACTCGGCACCAGCCGCTGCAGTCGCGGTTACAACTGTTTTATCGCACAGCCCTGCACCTGCGATCAAGGTATCTTCAACATGCATCTCGACCGAGTCATCGGGTTCGAGAACAGCCGAAATACCGCCCTGTGCAAAATAGCTGGCGTACTGATCAAAGTTATTTTTGGCCAGAATAGCGATGGAGGCCGAGGTCGGTAAATTCAAAGCCAGGGAAAGTCCGGCAGCACCGGAACCGACGATGACGACATCAAAATTAAACTGTTTGCTCATGATTTCGGGAATACCGGATAAATTTGGCTATAGGTTATAGATAATCTGGTGATAGCTCAAAGAAAATAAAGGGGGATGAACCTTTCCTGTTGGTGAAGGTCTTTATTTGGGATTAGGATAACCCTGACTCTCTTGTAATTCTCCAATGTTAGAATTGGTATTTGCGTCGGTTTGCTCAGGGCAATGGCGATAGTCGTACGATCTGTGATCTAATGTGCGGATTATTTAAAAATTTTCAGGGTTATAGATGGGGTCAAATCTGCTTGACGCAGAACTGGTGAAGCGTGTGCAGGCAGGTGATACCGCGGCATACGATGTTCTGGTACAAAAATACCAGCATAAGGTGGTAAATCTGGTCGGCCGTTTCGTTTCAGATCAGGCCGAATGTTACGATATTACACAGGATGCGTTTATCAAAGCTTACCGGGCAATTGGTAACTTTAGAGGCGATAGTCAATTTTATACCTGGCTTTATCGGATCGCGGCGAATACGGCAAAGAATTACCTGGCTTCCAGGGCACGGAAGTCTCCGAATAACACGGTTGATGTCGAAGATGCCGAGCACTTCGAAGGTGAATCCGGTTTAAAGGAGTATGCTAACCCCGAAAACTTGCTACTTACCGAGGAAATCAAACAGACCATTTTTGCAGCTATAGAAGCTTTACCAGACGATCTTAAGTCGGCTATAACGCTGCGAGAGATCGAAGGATTGAGTTATGAAGAGATTGCCGAAGTAATGGATTGTCCGATCGGTACGGTGAGATCTCGAATTTTTCGTGCCAGGGATGTGATTGATAAGGAACTTAGGCCACTATTAGAGTGACTAAGTAGCGTTGAAACCAGAATACTATTGAATGTGAGCATTGTTATGAGTGAATTAGACGAAAAACTGTCGGTTGTCCTGGATCAGTACTCGGATGATGAGCATAGCGAAGCTGTGCTGAATGAGCTGCTTGACGATGTTAACCTGCAATATAAGATGCGTCGCTACCAGATGATTGGTGAGGTCATGCGTCACGAACTACCCGATCAGATTAATCCTGATTTGACGCATCGAATCATGTCGCAGATACGCCAGATAGAGCCTGAGCAAAGTTCAGCCGCCATTACGAAAACCTCAGCGCAGGGATTTACCCTACCCTGGGCTTTGTTGAAACCGTTTGCCGGTATTGCTGTTGCTGTTTCGGTAGCGGTAGTATCCATCAGTCTCTGGCAAACCTTACCGGTTAATCCACAACCGGGTGATGACGGGGAGCAGCTCGTATCGGTCGAGCAGCAAAAGATTAAAGTACTCGCCAGCCAGCCCATGCAGGGTAACCCGGTGACGGTTTCCTCTAATCTTGGTGGTGGTACACGCTGGATCGTAAAACAGGATACACCGGCCCTACAGCAGAAACTGAATGGCTACCTGGTCAATCACACGGAGTATTCGAACTCGATGCAGGGCCTGATTCCGCAGGCTCGTGTTGCTGGATACGATGCTGAGCAGCAGTAATCTTTGATTTGAAAGGGGATTATCATTTGAATTTATCTCTGCGATTAATAGCCACAGCCATAGTTATTCTGTTATTACCCGGACAGTCCCTGGCGGCCGGGAAATCTGCAATGGACTGGATTCAGACCATGTCTGAAGCTATGCGAGAACTAAATTATCGTGGTACTTTCGTCTACATGCATGATGATCAACTCGAAAGTATGTCGATATCTCACATGAAGGATGAAACGGGTGAAAAGGAACGTCTGTTATCCCTGAATGGTGAGGCGCGAGAAGTCATTCGCGATGATAAGAGCCTGACCTGTATCTGGCCCTCAAGTCGTAAGGTTGTTGTTGATTTTTCCCGTAAGAATTCCTTTTCCCCAATATTTATACCGGATGATGTTGAGAAAATTAGTAATTTGTATGATCTAAAATTGATTGGTAAAGATCGAGTCGCTAACCATCAAACGGTTATAGTACAAATCAAACCCAGAGACCAGTATCGATATGGATTAAAGTTCTGGATTAATGCCGATAACGGTTTGATGATGAAATCTAATCTGATCAATAGCAATAACAAAGTTATCGAACAGGTTATGTTTACCAGTCTTGAGCTGTTAAAAGAGGGAGAAAAGCCGGAACTTATAACAATCCCGCCAATTGGTGATAATTACACCATGGTACGCTATCACAGCGGCGACAGGTCGGGAAGCATCGTCAGTCAAACCTCCTGGCAGATAGGTACTATGCCAGAGGGGTTCAAGCAGCGATCCGTGTTGAAAAGACTCGACTCTGCCTCGGGAAAAACTTTCCAGCAAATGGTTTATACAGATGGTCTGGCTTCTTTATCAATATTTATCGAGAAACAGTCTGATCGTCAATTACCCTCGGGGGCCTCTTCAATGGGGGCAGTTAACGCCTTTATCCGCGAAATCAGCGATTTTTCTGTTACGGCTATCGGCGAGGTACCGGCAGTTACTGTGAAACAGATGGCCGAATCTATTTTATTCCAAAATCCCTGAACTTCCCCTCGGGCAGTTGAGAGCCTTTGTAAGAATATTTCCTTAAAATACAGGTCGATGTTAGCCTGTGGACACTTTATAATTTTTCTATGGTAAAAGAACAGGCAAAGGTGATCAGCAGGCAGGGTCGCCGGGTCGAAATCCAGATGCTGCGTCAAAGCGCCTGCAGTCATTGTGAACTCAATCAAGGCTGTGGTACTGGCGCGATTGGCCGCTTACTGGGTCACCGGAGCAAGTCATTAGTGATCGAAACTACCTTT
>JAOUJX010000541.1 GCA_029882955.1 Gammaproteobacteria bacterium | reverse complement strand
GCAACGTTTAACATCAGAAGCCATCATTGGTACGAAAGAGCAGGTAGCAAGCTCATTAAAGTCGCTGGCATCCATGTTTGAAGTAGACGAAATTGTGGTTCTTACCTGGGCCTACGATGACGATGATCGACGCCATTCATACCGATTACTTTCCGAAGCCTTTGATTTACAGAAATAAATTAATGCCGGAACTCGACTCTCTGCACACCGATATGAATCAGGCCCCTGGCTGGTATTCGATATTGCCGAAACAGCCATCAGCTACCCGATTAAAGGGCTCACAAACAGCCGATTGGGTTGTGGTTGGCGCTGGTGTTACCGGCCTGGCTGCCGCACGACGCCTGGCGGAACTCAATCCCGAAGCGCGCGTTGTGTTAATTGAAAATTATCGTATTGGCTATGGCGCCTCAGCGCGAAATTCGGGGTTTATCATCGACACACCCCACCTCTCGGAAAAACTGGATATTGAAACCAATCGAAGTTTATCCCGAATGGTAGTCGCCGGGCTTGATGAACTTGAAGCACATGTTAAAAAATACGCTATCGACTGCGAATGGTCACAACGTGGACATCTGACCGCAGTCGTCGAGCCAAAGCGGATTAAAAATCTCCAGGCCACGGTAGATAATCTCAAGGCAAGCAATGAAGACTATGAATGGCTGGACAAAGCGGCCCTCGCCCAGATAGTGGGTACCGACCATTACCATGCAGCGGTGATGACGCCACGTACAGTACTCGTTAATCCCTCGGCTATGTGTCGGGGACTTGGCGAACACATGCCTGAAAATGTAGAAATTTTCGAAGAAACGCGGGTAAAACGTATAGCCTCGGGTACAACTGTAACAATCGAGTGTACGGAGGGATCGATCAAGACCCGAAATGTCTTGCTCACTACGAACGCGTTTATCCGGGAGCTCGATTATCTAAAACGCGATGTCTTTCCCCTGATCGAATGTGCCAGCCTGTCACGCTCTCTTACCGATGAAGAGCTTTCGGCAATGGGGGGCAATGGCGATTGGGGCATTACCGGGTACGCGACCATGCGTCGAACTTTGTCGAACCGCATGCTGGTGCGCCATGGCACGTTTTATTCCGGTGATTTTCGCCTTTCTCAAGGTATGAGAAACAAGCTTCAGGCAGCGCATATCAAAGGTATCCGAAAACGTTTTCCAATGCTCGACAAACTTGAGTTTGAACATACCTGGGCCGGTGTATTCTGTATGACCAGAAACTGGGCTTCTTTTTTTGGTCGGCTCGAGCCGGGCTTGTTCGCCTCGCTAGGTTACTGCGGTGTCGGCCTGCCTCGAGGATCCATTTCGGGCAAGTTGCTGGCTGAATATGCGATGGGAGCCGATTCAAAACTGATTCGGGACGTGCAATCGGTTTCTGGTCCAAACCGTTTACCACCGGAGCCATTCCTCGGGGCGGGGGTGCGTGCGCAGCTGGCCTGGCACCGCTGGAGCCACCGGACCGAGTGGTAATTCCAGTCTCGCCTTGCTACTAATGCTGGCCAGCAAAAAATCACAAGCCGCGAAATAAAATTGAAAGTCGATATACTCAACGAACAAAATTCACCGGCTTCAATTTAAATTACGTCCATGACTCATCGCGCACCCGCCCCGCCCGTCTGGTTTATTGCCATCGCCTTCGCCAGTGCGGTAGGTGGCATGACATTAATCAGCCCGGCCTTACCC
Organism: Gammaproteobacteria bacterium; assembly: GCA_029882955.1. Classification (GTDB taxonomy): domain Bacteria; phylum Pseudomonadota; class Gammaproteobacteria. Next base: position 196 of record JAOUJX010000541.1, on the reverse strand, counting down.
CTTGTGATGGCTGACACCGGAGGCACGTCTACTGCGGTTCAATTGCTGCTGACAGCCTACCTGATCGCTTTGTCCGCAGGACAATTGATCTATGGCACGGTATCAGACTGGCTGGGGCGCCGACCGGTTCTGTTATTTGGTGCAGTGCTATTCAGCCTCGGGGGGATTGCTGCTGTTTTTTCCAATACCATTGAGT
>JAOUJX010000195.1 GCA_029882955.1 Gammaproteobacteria bacterium | reverse complement strand
TACTTTCTACTGCCTAGTACCTGTTTCTCAGGTGTAGCCAATAATGTACCAGTGACACCCCGCAGCCCGCTTATGTTTCCGGCGTAGACCGACAAATGCTCTGGAGCCAGGTGGCACCATTCTGATGTCGGACCAGCCGTAATCCCACCCATTTATATTGTTCAATACAGAGAGTCGTGTATCTTTCGAGTTGTTATCGGTAGGCGGATTTGAGCCAGGGGCGCGCATGGATATTCACATCAGTATGTAGTAACACTGATGTGAATATTTAGAGATAGCAGTTTGCTTAACCGGCTTTCGGAATACTGGCAACCATACGCATAGAGGCACTCAGTTCTTCCATTTGTAACCAGGGCCGCATGTAAGCGATAGCACTGAAAACACCAGGCTGACCGGGCACTTCTTTCACTTCAATGCTGGCTTCAGCTAAAGGGAAACGTGCCTTCATTTCAGCACTAGCACCCGGGCTGGCATTGACGTAGCCGGATATCCAACGGTTTAACCACTCTTCTGCTTCGCCAGCTTCCATAAAGGAACCAATTTTGTCCCTGGCCATTACCTTAAGAAAGTGTGCGATTCTAGAGGTTGCCATAATATAGGGCAGTCGGGCTGATATCTCTGAATTTGCAGTAGCCGCCGGGTCGTCAAATTTCTTTGCTTTCTGTGCGGTTTGTGCACCAAAAAAAACAGCATAATCAGTATTTTTATAGTGGCATAGCGGCAGGAACCCAAGCTTGCTGAGTTCGGCCTCGCGGCGATCGGTTATACCGATTTCGGTAGGACATTTTTGATCTACATCGCCATCGTCGCTAACAAATGTATGGCTTGGTAAACCTTCGACTTTACCGCCGCCTTCGGCACCACGTATGCTGGTACACCAACCATATTCAGCGTAGGACCGGGTTAGTGTCGTGCCTAAGGAATAGGCGGCGTTCATCCAGCAATATTCTCTGTGCCCACTTTCCTGCTGACGGCCTTCATTATCAAGATTGGCTTCTTCGAAATTAAATGCTTCGACTGGCTTAGTCTCCTTGCCGTAGGGAAGTCTCGCCAGCACACGGGGCATCGCTAATGTGACAAAACGGGAATCTTCACTGTCACGAAAACTCCGCCATTTGGTGTATTCTGCTGAATCAAATATTTTTTCCAAATCACGCGGTTTAGATAATTCGGTAAAACTATCAAAGCCGAACATTTTTGGGTCCGCCGCAGAAACAAAAGGACAGAATCCAGCAGCTGCGACGTTGGACATACCACTGAGTAAATCAAGATCGTCAGGATGGCTCGAGAACTCGTAGTCACCAATCAGCGCAGAGTAAGGTTCCCCGCCAGCGGTGCCGAATTCACTTTCATAAATCTTTTTGAAGATCTGGCTTTGGTCGAATTCAACCGCTTTTTCGAGGTCGCGTGACAACTCTTTCTTATTGATATTTAGCATTCTGATTTTTAATTCGCTACTGGTCTCACTGTTCATGATCAAATGATTTAAACCGCGCCAGGAGCCTTCGAGCTTCTGAAATTTTTCATGTTGCATAATGGCAGATAGCTGCGTTGACATGGCTTTGTCAATTTCGGCTATTGCGTTATTAATCGTGACTGTGAGGTTTTTATCCCATTTTACAGCGCCTTCCATTGCTTCTCGAGTCAGTGTTTTAAGCAGTTCCTCTGTTTCGTCTCGCGATGTTTGCCTGGTGGCGGAAATCGCCTGTTCTAAAATACTGACTTCGTGCTGGTCTTCGGCTTCCTGGGCATGAACTGGTTGTTCTTTTTTCGCCATTATCTGTCACCTTTCTTATCTTTGTCGGAGCCTAGTTCACCTTGCAATGAAGCAAGCGAATCGGAACTACTGAGTATTTTTTCAAGCAAGTTCTCGAGATCTTCAGAGCGGTCAGCCTTGGTGAGCAGGTCGCGTAATTTGTTACGAGTCTCCATGAGCTTTTTCAGGGATTCTACTTTCTCAACGACATTCTGAGGCTCAAAATCTTCCATGCTTTTAAAGTTAAGGCTTACAGACATTTCACTGTCATCACCTTCCAGCGTATTTTCAACTTTCATATTGGCCTGAGGGGAGATGTTATTCATTACTTCGTTAAAGTTATCGCGATCTATCTGTGAAAATTTACGATCCTTTAACGCCTTTTTATTGTCTGAATTATCGCCCGAATAATCTCCCATGACGCCCATAACAAATGGCAACTCTTTTTCCTGTACAGCACCATTCGTTTCGACATCGTAGGTAATGTGGACTCGGGGCTTTCTTACGCGCTTGAGTTTGTCGTGAATACTGTCGGCCATTAATTTATCCTCTTTTAGTCGGGTTAATCATTCATGAATCGGAACTGTAAATTAATAATCTTCATCAGTTCTAATCCCGGTTAGTGATCCATATAAATCTCTTGCGGAAGAATCTGGTATTAATTCCTTGATCAGATCTTCCAACGGCATATCTCCCCATTTAACGGCACGTTCGAGTATGTAGGGGATAGGTGAATGGGGTTCTGTTTTGCGAAAGAACTCCGATATATCCATGATTTTTTTGAAAGCATCTGCACGATCTCTTATTGATCCGGTGGACCGGGTGACTTCGCTTGAGTCTGACCCTGACGCGGCTGATTCTTCCGAGTCGTTGTCAGATTCCTGATCATCTGTTTCAGTGGATGGGATCTTATGCTTGCCCAGGTGTTTAACTGCACCCAGACAGTCTTCGAGTATATTTATGATATTACTCGTCGGAGGTGAATCGTTAATGCCGCAGTAGCGATCAAGCAGGGCACCTATCTCGCGATACAGGGATAAGGAATCCTGAAGATCATCGTGTAAATCAGCATAAAACGAGTCGCTGGATTCGGTTACAGCCCGTTCGATGTCTGCAATGCTGAAACCCAGCTTTGAAGCCTTTGCTGTTTTTGCTTCTTGTTCGATCGTTTTATCGACTTCGAGCGCCTGTTGGTAGTTCCAGTAACTAAAAGGGCCAGGATCACTACTCCCGGTAAGATTCACATTGCGTATAGGCGCAATGAGAACACCTTCTGCACCTTCTCCATTTAAACCGGTTAAGCAGGCGACTCTGGTTTCGATTCCATCTTCGTCGGGTAGTGGGTAAAGGTCATCCCAATATTGCTCCATTAGGCTCTTGATGAGTTCAAATCCATCGCGTAATCCCTGGAATCCGTATCGTCGAACAAGGGCTTCTGTATACCAACAGGTGATTTCGAGATCTTTGGTCTGGTTTTGTATTATTTCAGGTGCCAGCTCTAAGACCTTTTGCCACTGGATATCGGCTTCGCTACTATCACTATCGAACAGATTGCTACGTTCGGCGGCTCTTGCGGCATTCCTGGCCTCCTTTATGGCGTAATAACAGGTATCAGGAGAGTTGTTTTTCCGTATATCGATACCCGTCGGATTACCTTCCGAAACAGGCGAGACTAGTTGATCTAATGATATTGGTCCTTCCGCAGACATTTTATAACTCCATCCTTGATCCCTGTTATTTTTTATAGTCGAGATTATAAGTCCGCTCAACTTGGTGTTATTTATAAGGGATTGTTGATGACATGTAAAGCAGGTTAAACGGGGACAAACTTAAGCTGAAACAATAAAAATCTGTAAAACGAAAATTTTTTTTCAGGAATTGCCATCATTGACTTGGAACAATCGCCCGGTACAGGTACTATTTAACCAATAACTAGAAATTAAAATGTCGCTTAAAGGATGGTAAGCCGTTTACCGGATTACTCTTAAGTAAGTAATTTTCAAGGTCTATGGAACAGATGTCATTACTGGTTACTATAATTAGGGCACCCGAGTCGGTCGTAGTAACCGAGTCTTCCAGGAGATTCTCCTGCGAGGGGGGAACAATAGGGCGCAGCTCCGAGAGCGCCTGGTCTCTGGAGGATCCCGAACTTTACCTCTCGTCATTACACTGCCAGTTCGTTTTTGAAAATGGCCAATATTACCTGCTCGATCAGAGTACCAATGGAACTTTCTACAATGGCTCGCCAGACCCGATGGGGAAAGGCAGTCGGCTACCAGTCGCCAATAAAGATCAATTTACTATTGGTGATTATCAATTTTCTATAAGTCTAGGAGACCGGGCTTCTGCAGCCAGTTTGCCGTCTGATCCGTTTACTGTACCAGCGACCACTAATAACCAGGACAGTTTTGTTTCAAGTCCGTTTGCTGGGGGGATAGCAGGCGGCAAAGACCCGTTATTTAACCAGGAAGGTGTCGATATAGATCCATTAGTTGCACTCGATAAAGCGCGAGGCAGCTCCTCTTCAGGAAGTGGCGCGACAGCGGGCCTTACTGCGGATGCATTTGCCAAGGCATCGCCCTCCAGTCCCGTTGATCCCCTGACTCAACAGCTGGACTGGCCAGTCGCGATACCCTCGGGAGAGGAATCCGGGGCAGTGATTCCCGACGACTGGAATATTGACGTGGAGGATGGTTCGATAGAACCACCGATGGTTTCGCAAACACAGCAGGCAGCACCTCAACCCCAGGCAAGCGCCGAACCTCCAGTGCAACAACTGCAAGAGTCAGTGCCTGATTTCGGTTCAGATACAGCTGTGGATACCTCATTTATTAATGCACTCGGACTGGGTGATCGCAATCTCTCTGATACTCAAATCGGGCATATCAATCAACTAGCTGGTGAAGTCATGCGAGAAATGGTTGCCGGAATGATGCAGGTGCTTGGATCTAGAAGTGCGATCAAAAACGAGTTTCGGATGAATGTTACTACCATACAACCAGTGGAAAATAACCCGCTTAAGTTTTCCGCCAATGTAGATGACGCACTCGAAAATATGTTTATTAAAACTGGCAATTCGTATAAACAACCTGTCGAAGCAGTGCGAGAGGGTTTTGAAGGGGTTGCCGAACATCAGGTGGCTATTCTCGCTGGTATTCGGGAAGCTTTTAAGGGGGTCATAGACCGTTTTGATCCGGTGATCCTGGAAGAACGTTTTAATAAACTCAATAAGGGGGGTATTTTACCCGGCAGTCAAAAAGCAAAAAACTGGGAATCTTTCTCTTCCTATTACGAAGAACTGGTTGGTGATGTTGATAAATCATTTCAACATTTATATGGCGATGGGTTTGTTCGAGCATACGAAGACCAGCTACAGAGATTGGCGATAACCAGGAAGTCAAAAGTAAAAAATCAGGATTCTTCATAAACCAGAAGGAAGGTGTAATGGAAATAAGAAAACTATACAGGTGGACGTTATTTATGGCTTTGCTAACCGTGTTAGCAGGCTGTCAATCGGATAAAAGCCTGGTCGGCGGGTATTTGAATCTCGATACTGATTTGAGAATGGAGTTTATTGTCGAAGCGGATATTAATCCCGACGAACAAGGGGTTGGTTCTCCTTTATTTCTGCGAATGTATCAGCTTAAAGCGACCAGTATGATTGATAAAGCAGACTTCATTGATTTATACGAGCAGGATAAAAAAGCTCTCGGCGCCGATCTGGTTGGTGAAGTATATCGGTTAAATCGTTTTAAGCCGGGTGAAAATCGGGCCGAGCAATTTGTACTCGATCAGAGTACTAAATTTATCGCGCTGTACGGCGAATTTCTAGATTTTAAGGATTCGAAGTTCAAACTCGTGATCCCGGTAGTGACCAATAATGTCTTTAAAAACTCGGCAGTTATCAGAATATCGGGTAACGAGATTCGGCTAAATGACGCAAACAATTAAAAATCGAAATAACCGGATGCGGCCTTGTAGCTAAATCGTTTGACGGTTTTCATCAATGTCTCGAAAGCAAACATTCAAGATCAATCACTGGCGCTAACGTATGTCATTAGAAAGTAAGGTAGTCTGGTCGGAAGGCATGTTCCTCAATCCCCAGCATTTTCAACAACAGGAACGTTATATCGAAGGCCTGGTAAATGTAAAATTCTCCACTCGCGCCTATAGTTGGGGCATGCTGGATTTCGAAGTCGATCAAAAGCTGCTTGGCCTCGGTAAAGTATCTCTAGTCAGTGCCCAGGGCGTATTGCCGGATGGCACTCCATTTAATTTTCCTCAAATCGATGAACCACCTGCCGTCGTGGATATACCGCAAGATACCCGGAATTCGATTCTCAATCTCTGTTTACCGGTAAGACGGCAAGGTGCAAAAGACGTGGCAATAGACGACAACACTCAAAGCCTGGCCCGCTTTGTAAAAAAACAACAGGAGATTCGTGACGTCACCAGTGACGCCGCGGATACTACCACTATCGATGTAGGTCGGCTCAATCTACGCCTGCTCCTGGCATCGGATGACTTGAGTGGCTATGTCTGTATTGGCCTATTGCGAATTTCTGAAATTCGTGATGATAAAAGCATCATAATCGATGATGCCTATATTCCAACCTGTCTGGATTGTAAAAAATCACCCAGGATAGCGGGCTATCTGACTGAAATTATTGGCTTGTTGCATAGCCGGGCCGAAGCAATTGCCGGACGGCTAGCAGACGTTAACCGGGGGGGGACAGCTGAAGTTGCCGATTATATGCTGCTGCAATTAATCAACCGGCTAGAGCCGAGGATACGACACATGGCGCATATAAATGGACTGAATCCGGTCGATTTATTTGCTCAGATGGTGCAAATGGTCGGCGAGCTATCGACTTTTACCGCTCCTGGTAAACGAGCAGAGATATTCCCCGGTTATTTGCATGACGATCTTGAGTCGACTTTCGTACCGGTGGTAAATAGTTTACGCAATAGTTTTAGTACGGTGCAGGAACAAACTGCAATTAACCTGGAACTGGTCGATAAAAAATACGGTATCCGGGTCGCAGAAATAGCCGACAGGTCGCTCATTGAAAGCGCAATTTTTGTCCTGGCCGCGAAGGCAGATTTACCCGAAGAGTCGATACGTAATCATTTACCCGCCCAGATTAAAATTGGCCCGGTGGAGCGAATTAGGCAACTAGTCAATGCAGCAATGCCGGGTATCGGTTTAAAAACTTTATCTGTGGCACCTCGTCAGATTCCTTTTCATTCGGGTTACACATATTTTGAATTAGAGTCGCAAAGTGAGTTCTGGAGTGAACTAAAACATTCAGGCGGATTTGCAATACACGTTGGCGGTGAATTCCCCGGGTTAGTACTGGAGTTCTGGGCGATCAGACAATAGACCTGTGGAAGTCTGAAAACATAGACAAATATGCATCGGAGCAAATAATGGTTAAGGATAATGGTGATAAAACAGTATTCAGGCAATCCGCTGGAAAATTCGATCGAACCGTGATCAGACCCGCCCCCGGTGGTCGTGGCGCCTCGCTCGCTGAGCCAGATAAAATAAATACACCATCTTCTCCACTCGCTCAATCTCAACAGTTACAGCAACCACCGGGAGAATCTCAGGCTAACACGCGATATCAGCCCAACATGGAGTTTCTGTCGACTGGCCAGGATTATTTCGAAACCGGCAGCGGCTTAAATCCGATAGTGAATGCCGCATCGACTTTAATTGCATTATTCGAGAAGACGCATCAGTCAATGGCACACAGCGATGTCGGCGGCTTACACCGGGGGCTAACAGATGAAATCAGGTTGTTCGAGAACAAGTTGAAGGAGATTGGTGTTAAATCCGAAGTGGTTCTTTCTGCTCG
>JAOUJX010000194.1 GCA_029882955.1 Gammaproteobacteria bacterium | reverse complement strand
CTCGGCTATGATTGCTACCCTCATGCATTACTTGCTGCGGGCAGCGTCGATCTGGTGATTGATTTTGATTTGAAACCCTACGATTATTTCTCGTTAATCCCGGTAGTCGAAGGTGCAGGCGGAATCATCACCGACTGGCAGGGTGAGCCGCTGAATATGGAGTCGAACGGACAGGTTGTGTCCGCCGCCACAGACGAGCTACACCGACAGGCGCTCGATCTAGTCAACCCCTAAACCTCTCGCAATCGTGGCATTAATTCCACCAGATTACAGGGACGGGTGCGATAATCGAGTTGAGTATTTATCAGTTTCGTCCAGCCGTCCTTACAGGCCCCGGATGAGCCGGGCAGGCAAAATACATAGGTACCGTTAGCCACACCGGCTAGTGCGCGCGATTGAAGAGTCGAGGTGCCAATGGTTTCGTAGGAAAGCTTGCGAAACATTTCACCGAAGCCATCGATTGCCTTATCCAGTAGCGGCTCTACCGCTTCCGGCGTACCATCGCGGCCGGTAACCCCTGTGCCGCCGGTAGTCAACACCACGGTAATAGCTTCGTCAACAATCCAGCGCGATAATACTTCTCGGATCTGGTATTTATCATCTCGCACGATACATTTTTCAGCCAGCTGATGCCCGTCGTCCTGCAATAGTTTGACTAGCAGGGCGCCGGACTTATCGTCTGCCTCGGTGCGTGAATCGGATACTGTTAATACCGCAATATTCAGGGGAATAAAATTTCGTGTCTCGCTCATCTTTACGCCTGTGTAAGGGAATTTGATCACAATCAGTTTAGCCTTTTTTAGGTCAACCCGATAGCAGGCTTTAGTGCTTGTTTAGTCCTGACTTGCTACAATTGGCGTTTTATTTAGCTCATCAAAATCAATGCATGCTCTTGCGAAAAAAAACATCACTGCGGTGATACTGGCCGGTGGTCAGGGTCGGCGAATGGGCGGTCAGGACAAAGGCCTGATTGAATTTAACGGCCAGCCGATGGTTGAAATTCTGATCGAAAAACTAAAAGGTCAGGGGGTGAAAATAGCGATCAATGCTAATCGTAACCTGCCAGCCTACCAGGCTTATGGCCTGCCTGTGATCAGCGATCAACTTGGTGATTTTCAGGGCCCCCTGGCGGGTTTTGCGGCGGCGATGGGTGCAGTAGATACCGATTATATTTTAACCTTACCCTGCGATGGACCGCTACTGGCGGACAACTTTGTCGATTTCTTTATCGAAGCTCATTCGCATCAACAAGCTAACATTTGTGTCGCCGACGATGGCGTAAGATTGCAACCGGTATACGCGCTAATTAAGGTAGATTTGCTCCAGGATCTGCTCGGCTTTCTAAAAAGTGGCGACCGCAAAATCGACCGCTGGTATGCTCAACACAGTTTCAGCAAAGTTGATTTTTCCAAGCAAAAATCCATGTTCGCGAACATCAATAAACCCGAAGATCGGGCAGCCATACTTGAAGTAAATAAATCATGACAGAATCCCGTATTCCTTTAATCGGTTTCAGCGCATTTAGTGGCACCGGTAAAACCACCCTGCTCAAGCAGATTATTCCGTTGCTTAAACAGCAAGGCCTGCGAATAGCGGTAATCAAACATGCGCATCATCATTTCGACCTGGATCAACCCGGTAAAGACAGTTTCGAACTACGTAAAGCAGGCTCGGACAAAACCATTATCTGCACTACCACTCGCATGGCCATAATTACTGAGTTTCCGACCCCGGAAGACGAACCGACTTTACAGGAAATAATCGATACTATAGATACTGATAGCTTCGATTTAATCCTGGTAGAGGGGTATAAGCACCTGCCTTTCCCTAAAATCGAACTGCATCGTAAATCAGTCGGCAAGCCTTATCTATACCATGAGGATTCTGACATTATCGCGATTGCCTGCGATGACGAGTTACCTCACCCAACTGATATCTCTGTACTGGATATTAACGATATTGAAGGCATTGCAGAGCTGGTAGTTAAACAAACTGAAAAGCTCAAATAAAGGCCGAACAAATCGGACAGGTCGGACTTTTCGGTAACCCCACCTGATTCCATTCCATCGCCGCCGCATCGAATAATAATAGTTTACCGAGCAACGCTTCACCGAGCCCGGTTAATATCATCATCGCCTGCAACGCCTGCATAGTGCCGATGACACCGACTACCGGCGCGAGTACGCCTTCGAGCTCACAGCTTTCAGCACTCTCATATACTTCGCTATAAAGGCACTGGTAGCAGGGACCGTTCAATCCCGGCTGGTAGCTCATGAGCTGGCCTTCCATACGAATCGCGGCCCCGGAAACCAGCGGGGTAGCCGTCTCTACACAATTTCGATTGACTTCGAAGCGGGTTGGAAAATTATCGCAGCAGTCGAGCACGATATCGACCCGGTCGATTAGGGCCTTGAGCTCATCGTTATCGACCTGGTAATTGATCGCTTCGACTTCACAACCCGGATTAAGTGCCTCGATAGTCTGCTTTGCTGAATCGACTTTATTCGACCCGATCGATGCATCCATATGGATGATCTGGCGTTGCAGGTTGGATGCTTCGACGATGTCGTAATCGACGATCACAAGTTTGCCCACGCCGCCTGCCGCCAGATACATCGCTGCGGGAGATCCCAGTCCACCCATGCCGATAATCAGCGCCGTCGCATCAAGGAGTTTCTGTTGCCCGGCTTCACCGATCTGGGTTAAACGAATCTGGCGACTATAGCGATCGGCCTGTTGTTCGTTCATAGAATTTTATCCACCACCTTTGTGGAAGTATTTAAAAAAGCGGTTAAAGAATTTACCCTGATCTTCCGGCACTGATTTTTCCATGTCAAACCGAACCTGTAAAACCGGGAGCGAGAATAGTCCGAGTTTTCGCGGCGGCTTTTCCTTCACGTTGATCACTATTTTTAAATCAGATTCATTCTGGGTGATTTGCCAGCAATGCCTGGTCAGCGTTTTACAATGGTAATCTGAGCTTTCACCGCTGAAGGGACCCGTCAGCACATTACCAAACTCATCATCGCCATAGCCCATTTCGTACTCCACCGACGACGCCTCGTTAGCGGGTGGTTTCATCCACCCGCTACCGGTGGCCAGATGGAAACTACATCGTCTTCCACTAGCACATGATCTTCACGGCTTTCCAGCGCTACAAAGTGTCCGTTCACCAATACGATATGCGCTTCTTCGTCCGAAATATTATACTGCTCTATCAGCTGTTTGAGTTTCAGGCCCTCGTCCACTTTGATGTCACGCCGAAACCTCCTACCACCCGGCGGCAAATACTTCATCAACGAAGCATAGAACTCGATCACAATTTTCATGTTCGTTACTAGCTATAACCCAATTCCTGAGTACAGCCAATGTAAGCGTCCATAATTAGAGTTGGATTTTCCATCAAACGCTGTTTCCAGTCTCCAAGATGAATTTTTGATTCTATCAGGCCGCGTAATACCCCGATATGCTGAGTCTTACCAACGCTACTGGCACCGATTAAATGATCACCTTCGAACTGTAAATTGATATATTGGAATTCATCGGCATTAAATAGCTCAGCCTGTTCTCCGCCATCGACACCCATCCATAAACCAAATGAACAGGAGATCAATCCCAGTGTGTCCAGCACATTCATATTCAAAGTACCGTGATGCTCGCTACCCTGTCCCGCCATATTTAAGGCCGCGATACGACCATGATCTGTAGCTGTGGGTTGAATAGCCTGAACTTCGAAATTGCCGGTCGAAAAATCGACACCTTGAGCAACGTCACCCGCCGCGTAGATATCGGCATTGCTGGTTTGCATCTGACGATTGACCTTGATGCCCTGATCGATTTCGATCCCGGTGCCATCGAGTAATTCGGTATTGGGTTTGACACCTGTTGCACTGATTACCAGTGCTGCAGAAAGCTTGCCACCATCACTCAGACTGACGTCGACCTGATCGTTATCGGCCGCGCTGATTGACTCGACGCTACAGGAAGTATGCACATCGATGCCCTTATCGATACACCATTGCTTGAGCAACCCACCGGCATTTTCGTCCAGCATACGTGGCACCATGCGGTTGCCCATTTCGACGACCGATAACTTGACACCCCGACGCACTAAGGCTTCGAGAATAATACAACCGATGAAACCGGCACCGATTAAGACCACATTAGAGCCTGATTCGGCACGCTGAATAATTGCGCGAGCATCGGCCAGGGTCCAGCAGGAACTTACCTGCGGCAAATCCAGCCCCGGAATCGGCGGACTAATTGGACGAGATCCGGTCGCTATCAATAATTTATCGTAAGCACGACGACTACCATCTGCCAGGGTCACCTGCTTTGCCGCCGCATCGACCTTGTTCACTCTTTGCTGAACCAGTTCGATGTTCTGATTACTGTAATGCGCTTCCGGGTCACGCAGATAACTGCCCGATTCGTCGATATTGTTAATCAGGTAATAGGGAATCGCCATGCGCGAATAAGGCGGTTCGGGCTCGTCGCCGATAATGGTAATGTTTGCTTCAGGATCAGCTTTGCGCAGGGTCTCAGCGGCGACTACACCCGCCGGGCCAGCACCAATAATGATATGTTGCATAACTTAATCGCTCTTCAAAAATAGCAACCCACCCTCTCTTAACAGAGAGGGCGGGTTGTAGTGGTTACAACGACAGTCGTTGACGGGTTTCGGCAGTTGGTTCGCCTTCCGGCGACCAGCCGCGAATTTCGTAATATTTCGGTAGCATTTCGCCCAGTCGATTGACCTGACCTTCAGTTGGGCCACTTTTGATGGCTTCTTCAAGCAAGCGTTTGGGAAGCTTGTCGTCATCGGCGGTAAATCCCGCAGCCTGATTAAATAGACGTTCCATATTCCAGATACGCTCTCCTGCTTCCAGGCAATTGTCGACACTCCAGTCACCTTCGCAGGCAGCATCTATTTGCGGCGCAATGTTGTCCATGCCCCAGGCAAAGGTGGTAAATATACAAAGGCCCGCCGAATCAACCAGAGCTGTTGCATCCTGAAAAGCCTTAACCAGCTCGGGCTTGCCATCGGTATCGGTTTGCTCGGTCTTCACCGGAATACCCAGTACCTCAGACGCGACGGTATAGCCACGTAGATGACAGGCGCCACGATTAGAAGTCGCGTAGTTTAAACCTATACCCTGAATACCCCGTGGATCGTAGGCCGGGAACTCCTGACCTTTGACCGACATAGAAAGTTCTGGACGACCGTATTTTTCACACAAACGCTTCGAACCCAAACCCAGATCTTTACCAAAACCTTCACCCGTCACCAATAACTCGGTAGCCGCAACAAAGGCTTCGGCAGAACCAAATTTAAGCTCGATACCGCCGGTATCTTTGGTCGTGATGACACCATCTTCGAACATTTCCATCGCCGCAGCGAGGGTCGAACCATAGGAAATCGGGTCGAAACCATCTTCGTTGCAGAGAAAATTGACATAAGTTAACGCGTCGAGGTCATCAACCCCGGTATCCGCACCCAAAGCCCAGGCAGCTTCATATTCGAGACCACCGGAGGCACCATGATATTGTGGCTTATCCTTCACCGAGAAATGGGTTTTATCTACCGTAGAAATTCGACCGCAGGCAATAGTACAACCAAAACAGGCACCGTTCGTAGTTAGATTGGGTTTGCCGTCACTCGTTCTCGGCTCAGCCATGGCTTCAGCAGAAATATTCTCTGCACCGGCAAAGCCAACGTCGCGCATATTATGGGCAGGTAAGCCACCGACACCATTGATGACATTCATCAAAACCTGGGTACCGAAAGCAGGTAAGCCCTGTCCGGTGACTGCATTTTCAGCCAACACTGCTTTACCAGCGTCAGTTGACTCAAAGAATGCGTCTACATTATCTATGTTACCAATTCCCTGAGTACCACGGACTGCAACCGCTTTCAGGTTCTTCGACGCCATAACAGTACCAACACCCGAACGACCTGCCGCGCGGTGTTTATCATTGATTACCGCAGCATACAAACAACCCGCTTCTGCAGTTCGACCAATACAGGCAATACGCATTTGCGGATCCTGATAGGTAGCATGCAGAATATCGTCAGTTTCCCAGGCCGATTTACCCCAGATATGACTGCCATCGCAAAGCTCAGCTTTATCGTTCTGTATCACCAGATAAACAGGCTTATCTGATTTACCTTCGAATATAACCATATCCCATCCGGCGAACTTTAATTCGGCTCCAAAATAGCCACCCGAATTCGAACAGGCGATTGCACCGGTAAGCGGCCCTTTGGTGATAACCGAATAACGCCCGGCCGTCGAGGCCATCGTTCCGGTAAGCGGGCCGGTAGCCATGATGAGTTTATTCTCAGCCCCAAGCGGGTCGCATTTAGGATCAACTTCTTCACTTAAATATTTCGACGCCAGCCCACGTTGGCCGAGATAGTCTTTCGCCCAATCCATGTTGAGCGCTTCAGAGGTACAGGTACCTTTGCTCAGGTCAACCCTGAGTAATTTTCTAGTCCAGGACATTTCATTCCTCCTCTAAGCTGTGACTTCGGCAGATGGCAGACTCTTCGAAGCCGAAGCCATCATCTTGTCGTAACCAGTCCAGTCAGCGTCAACGTAGGTGATTGCGTCGGTAGGACAGGCTGATGCACATTGCGGATCGCCGCCACAGAGATCACATTTAACGACCTTGCCTGTGGACTGCGAATAATTCACGGTACCGAAAGGACAGGCGATGGTGCAAACCTTACAACCAACACATTTGTCGTCGGCAATCACCTTGGCACCCGTAGCCATATCGACGCTGATCGCATCTACCGGGCAGGCGCGCTGGCACCAGGCTTCTTCGCACTGGGTACAGGTATAAGGTGCAAAACGCCCTTCATGATGGAAGGTAAATACCTTGATATAGGATCGAGATGGATTGAACGTGCCTGTATGTTCGTAGGAACAGGCCATTTCGCACTGGAGACATCCGGTACATTTTCCCGGATCGATGTTGAGAGACTTCTGCATTATTATCCTCCTGCTGGTTATTCATTATGCCGCAGGCAGCGGTTTATACCATCAGCCTGCTTTGGAAATCATTCTTCGGTATACCAAAAATACCACCGTCGACTTTAATTTAGTAGTACTAATTTAGTTTCATCAAAAAATTAAGCGTATTAGCGTTCTAAATATAAAAAATTTATGCGACACCCCTACCAATTCAGGTTGGTCTATGTCTCAATTAGCGTATTAGCGATTTCCAGTCAGACAGTATGACCAACAAAATAGTACCTGCGCCCAGTTGTGCCGATCCATCGGATCCCCAGTCAATTAGCGTCGCTGCCGCACTGCAGCAAATTACCCGTCAAGTCATGGCAATCTCCGATTTCAACGAGTTGCCTATACGTGAATGTCTGGGGCGATACAGTTTCGAGCAGGTTAAATCACCCATCAACGTACCAGCCCATGCGAATTCAGCGATGGATGGCTTTGCCATCGCTTTTAACAGCCTCGACGAAGACGGGATTACCCACTTCAGGGAAATTGGCACCGCTTATGCCGGAGTCAATTTCGAGGGTACCTGTGGCGAGAAGGAATGCATCCGAATCATGACTGGCGCAGTTATCCCCCAAGGCACTGATACAGTCATCA
>JAOUJX010000193.1 GCA_029882955.1 Gammaproteobacteria bacterium | reverse complement strand
ACCACCCTGGCCCAGTCTTTGTGCAATCATTTTTCGAGCGAGCGCATGATCATCGGTCTTTCGCAGAAACTTCAGGCGGAGTAACCGAAATGCAACACCAAACAGATAAAAATAACGCAGGCAGTTAGGGGTCTGAAGCATGTTCTTACGGAGATTCGTCGTCAGGAAAATAGCCAGGCAGATCGTGACCGGCTGTTATCATGGCAGCCTGCAACTCTACTGATATACGCTGAGCAAGGTCTATGTCTTTAACAGCATGTACGACTGCCGTCACGTATCCCATTGAATGTTTTACCCGACGGCAGTAGTAGCAACGGAGTTTGATATATCATCGTTTGCACTTATTCTGGCGCCTGAATTACTAGCAACCCAGAAATAACTTGCTGACATGGGCCATTGACGATCTCCGAAATAATCAATATAGACCGAAGTCCAGTGATCCCAGTGCCGCTCTGGTATCTCAGCCCATTCCCAGGACAAAGATGAAAGCGTTTCAAAAAGCCGTGTCGCATTTTCAAGGTCGGTTTCCGACAATACAGACTGCCATAAGGGAGCCTTTTCTTCCTCTCGATAGGGGTCGATGTAGATACGTACCCGGCTAAATCCCTGGCTTACGCCATCGACAACTAAAGATTCGATAATAATATCGATACGATCACGGTAGCGTTTTGCGTTCTTTCGCCCCAGGCTCAGGGTGGCCCCTTCGAACAGCCTGGAGCCTTCGGTAAATTCATGACAGAAGACAAAGCCCATCAGGTTGTTATCACCCAATAAATCTTTGTAAAAAGAAATAGCCTCTGTCGGCATCTGAGTTTCAAGCTCCTTCAGAATATCGGTACCGGTCTGTAATAGTTCGGTATCGCGGGACATATCCAGCTTAAAACTCTGAAAGTTCATCAGGTCGTATTTATTCCAGGGTCGGGACCAGCCATACTTCCGACCCTGTCGATAAGATTCGAAGGAATTCATGAGCTTGCGTAACAGTGCGGGCGGTCGTTTTTTACTGGACAGTGTTTGCGCTACATCGCGATATTGTGATTCGCTCAGAATCGTTTCAATTTTGGTCTCGGTCATGATGTCATTTCCTTCTGGAACTATTAGCTAAGTAATTTCGTTAAACGTAGTTATTGACCCGTCAAGACTCATTTGAGCTCAACTACAATCGTAGAAGTTTAACAGATGTTGTTATATTTACAGGAAAATCATATGAACTGCATCATGGTCCTGACGATGCAGATGGAAATATCGACGTTTTACTAATTATAGTATGTGGAATTACGGGGAGGCTAACTTTGGTACTTAATGGAATGATAGCACGATGGTAGGACTGGAGATTTAAATCAAACCTGACATAGAGTTTTGAACGGCCTCACTTTGGACAATATGTATCTCTTCCCCCATTGCCTTGTTTATAGCCAGTGCCAGCTCAAGTTTATTAATGGGCTTTGAAGCGAAGCTATTCATACCGATTTCGTAATAAGACTTGATGTTCTCTTTCATTGCATCGGCAGTGATAGCAAGGATTGGGATGTCTGATTTTTTATTGGTCATTTTCCTGATCGTTTGCGTTGCCTCTAATCCATCCATTTCGGGCATACGTATGTCCATTAAAATCAGATCGAAATGATTGGTGTCGTGAGTGGTAACCGCGTCCAGACCATTTTCAACAATTGTTAGTTTATGTCCGTAGCCTTCAATAAATTTTTGTATAATGAGTTGATTTACTCGATTGTCTTCGGCTAAAAGAATGTTCAGGGGTCTGATCGCTCCCAGTTTAATATTTGACCTCAGGAGTGTTTCATTCAAAGTAACGCTTGTGGCTGCCTTATAGGGAATTGTGAACCAGAACAGGCTTCCAGCTCCCTTCGAACTTTCAACACCAATATCTCCATCCAGTAAATGCACTAGTCGCTGGCAAATAGCCAGTCCAAGGCCACTGCCCTCATATTTACGCGAAATCGACGCATCTGCCTGGGTGAATTCAGTAAACAGTTTTTTGATCGTTTCCTGGCTCATACCGATACCGGTATCCTGCACGCTAATCTTTATCACAGGCTGATTTTTGACGTCTTCGAGCAGTTCTCCGATAACACTAACGCTCCCTTCTTTCGTAAATTTAATAGCATTTCCCACCAGATTAATTAAAACCTGCCGAATTCTTGTTGGATCCGAGTTGATATTTTCAGGGAATCGTGGAGAACAGTCGATATTCAAAACGAGCCTTTTATCGGAGCTTCGGGTTTGATCTACCTGGGATATCGATTCAGTCATCAGCTGAATTAGATTAAAGTCGATATTTTCAATTTCCATTTTACCGGCTTCTATTTTCGACATATCCAGAATGTCGTTTAGCAGGCACAGCAGTGAATTGGCAGAGCTTTTGATTCGATGAACTTTCTCAAGGCTTTCAGACGACAACTCATCTTCAAGTAACAAATCTGCGAACCCTATTACCCCTGTCATAGGGGTTCGTAACTCATGGCTCATTGTTGCAAGGAACTGGGATTTGGCGTGATTGGCTGCATTCGCCTGTTGTATCGTATCCAGCAATGTTTGATCAAGCTGCTTTAGTTTTGTGACATTTCTACCGGTGCCGCGGTACCCTGCAAAGTTACCTGCATCATCGAAAACTGGCTGACCACTAATAGATAACCATATCTTCTTATTATCGATCAACACGGAATATACAAAATCTCTAAACGGTTCATGTCGTTGAAGAGTATTGAAATGGTCCTTAAGATCCTCCGGTTCAATCCCGGTAATTTTAATATCGCTTCGCTTTTTTCCTATCAGTTCCTCCGGGTTTAAGCCTGAAAATTTATTTAATCCCTCGGAGAAATATGAGTACTCAAGCCTGGCATTCATTTCCCAGAACCAGTCAGAGGTTGAGTTGGTAAAATCTCTGAATCGCTTTTCGCTATCAATCAACTCCCTGGTTCGCTCCTGTACTTTTAACTCTAATTCGTCATGACTTTTATTTAATTGTTCCTCTAGTAATTTTCGATCAGTTATATCCTCGTGTATGGTAATCACTCTTTCCCAGGTATCTTCATATCCGGCAATCAGAAACGAAATGGTCCGTGTTAAAAAGGGGGTGCCATCTATCTGGGTGTCTTCCCGTTGACTTGAAAAATAGGCCTTGTTCTCCGACAAAGAAGCGAACTCCTCAGCGTAATATTCGATCCATGAGCTATCCCACCAGCTATCGATGTCATATTCTGAGTCAAGATATAACTCCTCTGATACAGTTTGGTGCATATCAAGAAGAGCCCGGTTAACACTGATAATTTTTATCCCTGATACTAAATCGCGCACCAGTTCGGGATTGCCCCGAAAATACCCCTGGATGCTCTCAATGCCTTTTGCCCTCGCTTTGTCGACCTCGATTTTGACTAAAGAATAATCCTCCTCACGTGCACCTAAAGGCATATTTTGGAATAACAGACTGTATTGTTCCGCACTTAGCTGAGAATGGGCCTTTATTTTCTTTATAAGGCCTTGAAGTCGCTTGTTCTCAGCTAAAAGAGTGTCTGAAGGTTCTATAGAATTTACGGTTTTGAGTAATCGATTTTTCAATACATTAACTGCATCAGTTTTTTTCCAGATAAATTATAGGTTAGAATTTTTTATTTTTGTGACTTTGTAGCTGCCCGACGTCAAATTAGTATTATCGATATTTTAATAATATGGCGCGTCCTTTAACGAGCAAAACCTTATGACTACTTACCCCATCAGCCGTTTCCCGATTCCCGAATTATCCGAGCTTCCCGAAGACATTCGACGGCGTATTAACGAGGTCAACGAAAAGGCCGGTTTTATCCCCAATGTGTTCCTCGCACTAGCGCATCGGCCTGCAGAGTTCCGTGCCTTTTTTGCCTATCACGATGCCTTGATGGAAAAGGACAGTCCCGGGCTCAGCAAGGCCGAGCGGGAAATGATAGTGGTCGCGACTTCGGCCAGAAACCAGTGCCAGTATTGCGTAATCGCGCATGGCGCGATTCTTCGAATTCGGGCGAAAAACCCGCTCATCGCGGATCAGGTCGCGACCAACTATCGCAAGGCAGATATTAGTGATCGACAAAAAGTCATGCTCGATTTTGCACTAAAGGTTTCGCGCGAAGCTGAGCAAGTTAACGATGCAGATTATGAATTACTCAATCAGCATGGTTTCGACGACGAGGATATCTGGGATATCGGTGCCATTAGTGCTTTCTTTGGGCTGTCGAACCGCATGGTGAATCTCACCAGCATGCGTACTAACGACGAGTTTTATTTGATGGGGCGGATACCGCCGGATAAAGCTTAACTCATATACATGCCACCGTTCACCGGCAGGTTGGCCCCGGTTATATAGGCATTTTTATCCTCGGTCAGGAAGCAGACCGAATGCGCGATTTCTTCCGGTGAAGCCATGCGTCCGACGGGTACCTGACTGACGATGGCATCGAGCACTTCTGCTGGCATTGCACTGGTCATTTCGGTTTTAACGTATCCCGGTGAGACCGTATTGACGGTAACGCCTTTGGCTGCCACTTCCTGCGCCAGTGCCTTGGTAAAGCCGTGTAACCCGGCTTTGGCTGCGGAGTAATTGGTTTGTCCAAACTGACCTTTCTGGCCGTTTACGGAGGCGATGTTAACAATGCGACCGAAGTTTTTTCGGGTCATATCGTCTACCACGTGGCGGGTGACGTTAAAGGCTGAATCGAGGTTGGTACGTAATACCGAATTCCATTGTTCCGGTTCCATCTTTCTTAGGGTCTTGTCACGCGTGATACCCGCGCAGTTGACCAGGATATCGATACTGCCCATGCGAGCTTCGATATCGGCGATCATTTGCAGGCTGGCTTCGTAGTCAGACACGTCACCCGCTACAATTTCGATATCGTAACCTTCTTCCTGGCGGGCTTTTTGCCAGGCTTCGGCGGCCTCTTTTTCAGGAGGGAAGTAACCCGCGACTACTTTTCGACTTTGCTCGGCTAACCCGATACAGATTGCCGAACCAATGCCACCCGTACCACCGGTGACCAGCGCAATTTTTTTCTCGCTCACTCTAACTACCTCTTAAAGATTTTAAAATCAAAGACTTAAGAAATGCAGGTTAAAGAGGAGAAGTTAGCTCTTGATACATCTACATGCCTTGAATCGCATCAATATAATGTTGCTATGCAGCATTGCTGCGATGCACAATTTAAAGTCCGAAGAAGCGTCTGTCAAGCTAGAGAGGCGGCTTTATAGCTGGATTACTACTTTTAGGATAGGAAAAGGTCTTCCCGGGTTGTCTGCTTATTTGGTGTCATCTTTCTGCTTATCAGAGCCGGAAAGCCCCATCATCTGGCTCCAGGTATCCATATTTTTGCGCGTCATATCGGCCCATACTGACATTGGGTTCTGACTGGTTATACCCTCGAAGGCTTTGCCGAATTCGAGCTGCTGATCATGGAAAAATTGCAGGCTCTGACCGATAAACTCGGTAAACCCCTGCTGCGGGGCAGAACCATAGTAGCGAATAAATCGTTGCAGATTATCGTTCGAAAACAATGGATTGGTTTCTGACTCCTGTTCGAGAATTATCTGCAACAGAATACTGCGGGTAATGTCTTCGTTGGTCTTTTGCTCGACGACCTTAAACGGGATTTCACTGACGACCAGCTCGCGGACTTCGGTGAGCGTGATATAGCAGCTCGACTCCGTATCGTACAACCGCCGGTTGGGGTATTTTTTGATAATTCTGATCGCTTGTTCTTCGTCGCTCACGGTACAACACTCGTTAAATATATTAACCAAAGTGTACCGTAAACTATCTGGTTTGTATGGTTCTGTGGTGGCACCCCTGTCAAGGGTGCCCTCACAAAACCATGCAAAAGAGAAATGTTGCACCGCACAATATAACTTGATAAACTGATTTTCATCACATGTTGAAGGGTTAACGACATATGTCTGATAATAATGCATGGACTGAAGAATGGCTTAAGGCTCAGCAGAAATTCGTAGAAAGCTGGAGCGAAATGTCAAAGGACTGGGGTAGTGCAGAGCAAAATTCACAGACTGATCTCTGGGCTAACGGTCTGGATATGTGGCGAAAAACTTACCCTTTCCCCTACCCAACTGAGCCTGAATCGGAACAGATGATCAATCAGTGGCTGGAGCAATTAAAGGCAATGCTACAACAGCAGGCTGATCACTGGTCACCGATGCAGCATCAGACTACCAGTGACTTGATGTCGCAATGGATGAATCCTTCGACCAGTTGGCAGCATATGGCAGCGGGTCTGTTACCTTTCCAGATGCCGGGTTCTAACCCTGCCGGATACGGCCTTGGTGCAGAATTTGACGAATTGAATAAAGCGCTCTCTATGCCGGGTCTCGGTTTTTTCCGAGAAAGCCGGGAAAAGCAACAGGCTGGCGTCAAACTGGCAATGGATTTTCAGCAGGCTAACGATAAATTTAACCAGGCTCTGCTACGAGTTTCCATTGAATCGCTACAATTGCTGCAGCAAAAACTCGGAGAATTTGAGAACGACGATACGGTTGAGGCGCCTATGTCGATGCGTGGTCTATATGATCTCTGGGTCGATGTCAGCGAAACCTGTTATGCCGATTTCGCCATGAGTGACGAATACCAGTCATTGTATGGCGATATGGTGAATCGCTTAATGAAGCTGAAAAAGCATTACAGCGAAATGGTCGATGAAAGCATGGATAAATTAAACCTGCCATCGCGCAAGGAAATGGATACGGTGCAGCAACGCTTGCAGGAGACTCGTCGAGACAATCAGGCATTGCGTCGTGAATTGAAAGAAATACGTGCATTGTTGACTGAAAAAAAATCAGCCAAAGTGTCGAAAGCCAGTTCAGTCGCCAAGAAAGCGGTAGTCAAGAAGTCCGCTGCTAAAAAGGCCGCTAGCAAAACCGGGGCAGGAGCATAACCATGAACCCATTCGAATTTCGTCCCAATCAGTTCGTAGAAGAACTGGTTAAATTCAATCAAAACTTCAGTAAAGGGATTCATAATCTGATCGAATCTGAAGAGATCTCCGAAGGCGTCACTCCGCGTGAAGAAGTCTACAGCGAAGATAAGCTCAAGCTTTATCGCTATCAGGGTTCAGCCGGTGTGGTACAGAACGAAACCCCGGTGCTGATTGTTTACGCCCTGGTGAATCGGCCCTACATGGCCGACATCCAGGAAAATCGCTCGACTATCAGGGGGCTGCTCGACGCAGGGCAGGACGTTTACCTGATCGATTGGGGATATCCGGACCGTGCTGATCGATATCTTACCCTCGATGACTACATTAATGGCTATATCGACCGCTGTGTCGATGTCATCTGTGAGCGCCACGGCATCGATAAAATCAATATTCTGGGCATTTGTCAGGGCGGTGTGTTCAGCCTTTGTTACAGTACGTTGCATCAGGACAAGGTCAAAAACCTGATCACCATGGTGACTCCGGTGGACTGTAAAACCCCCGATAATATGCTCAGCCACTGGGTGCAGCAAATGGATATAGACCTGCTGGTCGATACCATGGGTAATTTACCGGGTGATATGTTGAACTGGACTTTTCTTAATCTAAAACCCTTCCAGCTCATGGGGCAGAAATACGTTTCCATGGTCGATATCATCAGT
>JAOUJX010000192.1 GCA_029882955.1 Gammaproteobacteria bacterium | reverse complement strand
GCCAAGACTGAATGCGGCGACAACCAGGTTTATATTTTCGCGCATTATAACGGTAGCAGGTTTATTCCGCACTGAGCAGTACAGTTAAATTAAGCGGTAAAAGTCACCTGAAAAGCGATTGATATGATATCCCCCTCCCAGGTGACCGTTCAATAAATTCGTATATTAATATTTGCTAATAAACTTGAACTGTTTCGTGATTTTATGCTCTAATATTTAGCACTCGTTCAGATTGAGTGCTAGAATTGCACTATAAATGAGGTCTATTATGAGCACAGAACTGGTCACTACTAACAATACAATGCCCGTATTGCTGGGCACATCAAACCTCGATGCCTATATCCAGGCAGCGAGGCGTGTTCCTATATTGACCCAGGAAGAAGAATACCAGCTAGCCGTCGATTTACAGGAAACGGGTAACATCGCCTCGGCACAAAAACTGGTATTACCGCATCTACGCTTTGTTATCAAAGTCGCCAATAATTACTCTGGATATGGCCTGGCTATCGCCGACTTAATTCAGGAAGGCAATATCGGTTTAATGAAGGCTGTAAAACGCTTTAATCCAGAAGTCGGCGTTCGACTGGTATCTTTTGCTGTGCACTGGATCAAAGCTGAGATCCACGAATATATTTTAAAGAACTGGCGTATTGTCAAAATCGCGACCACCAAGGCACAACGTAAACTATTCTTTAAATTACGTAGCCAAAAAACCCGCCTTGGCTGGTTTAAGCCGGAAGAGATTACTCATGTAGCCGAAACCCTCGGTGTAACCCGCGAAAATGTTATGGAGATGGAAAACCGTCTTAATAATCATGATATAGGTTTCAACATGAGCAGCGATGAAGACGACGATAGCGCTTATCTAGCACCGGAAAACACACTGGTATCCAGTACGGCTTCGCCGGAATACCTGCTAGAGCACGATGACTCAGAGCAACGCAATAACGCTCAACTCAGCGAGGCCCTGGAAAACCTGGACGAGCGCAGTAAAGCAATCGTATCTCGACGCTGGTTAAGCGAACCGAAGGCAACTTTACAGGAACTTGCCGATGAGTATGGCGTCTCTGCCGAACGTATTCGTCAAATCGAAAAGAATGCTTTTAATTCGATGAAAACAGCATTCGTTGCCTAAATTAAGCTTTTCTCAATAAACAAAAAAAAGCCCGGGTCATTTTGAATAATAACCCGGGCTTTTTTGTTTTTAATGCTTCGCTTCTGAGAACTAAATCCAGTAAACGAAAATAAACAGCCCCAACCAGACCACATCAACAAAATGCCAGTACCAGGCTACCGCTTCAAACGCGAAATGATTTTCGGGTGTAAAATGACCTTTCATGGCACGGATGGTAATAATCAATAACATCGTTGCTCCCATGGTTACGTGGAAACCATGAAAACCGGTTAGCATGTAAAACGTGCTGCCGTAAATACCTGAGTCCATTCGAAGATTTAAATCGTCATAAGCATGAGAATATTCCCAGGCCTGTAAACCAACGAAGAGGAAACCCAGTGCAACAGTGGCCGCCAGCCAATAAACCAACCAGTCACGATCCTGCCGTTTTAGCGCGTGGTGAGCCAGAGTTACAGTC
Organism: Gammaproteobacteria bacterium; assembly: GCA_029882955.1. Lineage (GTDB taxonomy): Bacteria > Pseudomonadota > Gammaproteobacteria. The sequence goes on along the minus strand of JAOUJX010000192.1, from coordinate 6,053 downwards.
AGGCCGGATGTTAACAGGATAGCTGTATTAATAGCGGGTAGACCCCAGGCCCCCATGGCCTGTTTTGCGACTTCATATTTTTCCGCCAGAGGCACCGCGAGCAAAGGCCAGGCAGCTTCAAAATTAGGCCAGAGATATTCGGCTGTGGCAGCATTATTAGATGCACCATCAAGCCAGGGAATCGAAAAGGCCCGGGCGTAAAATAACGCGCCGAAAAATGCCGCAAAGAACATGACTTCGGAGAAGATAAACCAGCCCATTCCCCAACGAAATGACATATCGACCTGTTTGCTGTACAGGCCGGACATACTTTCATTGACGACCTGACCAAACCAGCCATACATCATGAAAATGACGATCGCCAGGCCCAGGAACGTCATGGTCAGTTCCGCGCCATGTAAATACCTGGCAAAACCAACAACTGTCGTGGTTAAACCGATAGAACCAATAATTGGCCAATGGGTACCGTGTGGTACGTAATATTGATCTGCAGAAGATGCTGTACTCATGAATTATCTCTCTCTAAATTTCCTGAATTCGATTACTCGCAATTTAACTCGTCTTTTAAGTTTTTCTCAACTCTTGTCGATACTAAAAAAAGTATACGAAAGGGTAATGTGCTCTATTTTATCGTCTAAATCATTGCCGATTATAAATCGTAACGGCATATCTCGTGTTTCCCGCCCGGCGAGTTTCTGCTCATTAAAACAAAAACACTCCGTTTTATTAAAATGCCGCGCCGCCAACCCGGGTGAAACACTGGGTATTGCCTGTCCAAATGTCTCTGCATCAGAAGAACTTCTCACCCGATACTGAGCTTCGTAGACCTTACCAGGATGAACCTGCATCTTCCTGACTATAGGCTCAAAACTCCAGGGCAAACCACTCGCTGTATTAGCCAGAAATCGAACTTCGATGGTTCTGGAAGTATCAATTTCATTGGCATTGACCGTCGAAACTTCAATGCGCCCTGTTTTGCCGTTTAACCCTGTAATGTCGCAAAATACATCGTACAGAGGTACCAGCGCGAACCCGAAACCGAACATCAGCACCGGAATCAAAACAATTTTTGCTAGCTGCGCTCGCGGTATAACCTTTCTGGACTGCTCGCTCACGCGAAGTTACCCCAGAAAAATGCCGCCGCGAAAAATGTCCCGGCAATTAATAAATGCGCAATCACGACGATCTTGAGTCGAGATTTACGTTCTCTCTCAACCTGTTCATTATTATGTTGACTATTATTTTTCATTTATATAACCCCCGGAGACTACCGGGGGTTAACTAACCAATCTACTTAATTTCGGGTGCGGTATCAAAACTATGATACGGTGCTGGCGAAGGTAATGCTTCGAACTCCAGCCCAGTCGCGCCTTCCCAAACCTTATCAGTAGCTTTTTCGCCACCTTTAATAGTCTTTATGATGATGTATAAGAAATACACCTGCGCCAGACCAAAAGCGAAGCCGCCGATGCTCGAAATAGCATTGAACTCTGCAAACTGTAAGGAGTAATCAGGGATACGTCGAGGCATACCCGCCAGTCCGACAAAGTGCTGCGGGAAGAACAATACATTCACGGAAATGGTCGACCACCAGAAGTGAATCTTACCGTGAGTTTCGCTATACATGTTACCAGTCCACTTTGGCACCCAGTAATAGAATGCTGCAATAATTGAGTACAAGGCACCCGTTACCAACACATAATGGAAGTGTGCAACAACAAAATAAGTATCGTGATATTGCGTATCAACCGGTGCGACACCCAGCATCAAACCCGAGAAGCCACCAATAGTGAACATGACGATGAAGCCAAGTGCCCAGAGCATGGGAGTTTCGAAAGTCATCGACCCCTTCCACATAGTAGAAACCCAGTTAAAGACCTTAACACCGGTTGGAACCGAAATCAGGATGGTGGCATACATAAAGTACAGCTCACCTGCAACCGGCATTCCGGTGGTGAACATATGATGCGCCCATACCATGAAAGACAGGATTGCGATAGAAGCAGAGGCGTAAACCATAGAGCTGTAACCAAACAATGGCTTGCGCGCAAAGGTAGGTACGATCGCAGAGATAATACCGAATGCAGGCAGGATCATAATATAAACTTCAGGATGCCCGAAGAACCAGAATATATGCTGGAACATAACCGGGTCACCGCCACCAGCGGCATCAAAAAATGATGTATCAAAATGACGATCTGTCAGCATCATGGTAACCGCACCAGCCAGTACCGGCATAACGGCAATTAACAGGTAGGCGGTAATCAACCAGGTCCAGACGAACAATGGCATTTTCATCAACGTCATGCCAGGGGCGCGCATATTCAATATAGTAGCGATGACATTGATCGCGCCCATGACTGAAGAAATACCCATTAAATGCACAGCAAAGATGAAGTAGTCAGTGCTGTCTGGCGCAAAAGTGGTCGATAACGGCGCGTAGAATGTCCAACCGAATGCCGGAGCACCACCTTCCATTAACAAGGTACTGGCCAGCATAGTGAAAGCAAAAGGCAGTATCCAGAAGCTCCAGTTGTTCATGCGCGGTAATGCCATATCAGGTGCACCAATTTGCATTGGAATCAGCCAGTTAGCGAGACCGACGAAGGCGGGCATAATTGCACCGAACACCATGATCAAACCATGCATGGTTGTCATCTGGTTAAAGAACTCGGGTTTTACAAACTGTAATCCCGGTTGGAACAATTCAGCACGGATCACCATCGCCATGCTTCCACCGGTGAGTAGCATAATAAATGCCAGCCACAGGTATAGCGTACCGATATCTTTATGGTTGGTCGTGGTAACCCAACGCATCAGCCCCTTGGCAGGCCCATGATCGTCGTGAGCGTCGTCATGTGTAGTTGCAGTTGTCATTAATAACTCCCCTTATCTTGCATTCTTGATGGCCGATGGCTGAACAGTGTCACCCATGCTATTGCCTAAACTGTTTCTTTCGAAGGTAATGACTGCAGCGAGATCTACATCGCTGAGCTGACCTTTATAAGCTGCCATCGCAGTACCCGAACGACCATTCATAACGATATCGACGTGTCCTGCGACATCGCCAGTTACGACCGGACTACTCGTCATCGCCGGGAATACCCCAGGAATACCGGCGCCCGTTGGGCCGTGACATGCGGCACAGTTAGCCTGATAGACCGCTTCACCCTTGGCGAGCAGATCCTGCATAGCCCACTCTTTGTCAGCCGATGCGGCTATCGCTGCTGCTTCCGATTTCTTAGCGGCAATCCACTGCTTGTATTCTGTTTCAGTAACGGCTTCGACTACGATAGGCATGAAGCCGTGGTCTTTACCGCAAAGTTCGGCACACTGACCGCGATAAGTGCCCGGCTCTTCTATGATCGCCCATGAATCGTTAATGAAGCCAGGGTTAGCGTCCTGCTTAACTGCCAGTGCAGGAACCCACCAGGCGTGGATGACATCATCAGAGGTAAACAGGAAGCGGATTTTTTTGTTTATCGGCAAAACAATAGGCTCATCGACCTCCAGCAGGTAATTTTCATTGCCCGTTGGATCCTTGATGACATCACGGCTACTTTGTGCCAGTGAGCTAATAAATTCGACGCCTTCGTCAACGTAGTTATATTTCCATTTCCACTGAATACCGGTCACCTGCACCGTTACTTCGGCATCGGTTTCGGCATCTTCCAGGTCGAGCAGAGTTCCTGTCGCTGGTATGGCAATGGCGATTAAAATAAGTAGAGGGACAACTGTCCAGACAATTTCGACGGTTGTGCTTTCGTGGAAATTAGCGGCTACCGCACCCTTGGACTTTCTATGATGCAGGATCGACCAGGCCATTGTCAGAAAAACCACGACGCCGATTGCGACACATATCCAGAAAACAATCATATGGAGACTGAAAATCTCACGGCTAATAGGGGTTACCCCCTGAGTCATGTTTAACGCGTAGTCAGCCTGTGCCGACGATATAAATAGCATAGACATAACACTGGTTATTGTCGCAGGCAGGCGCCCGGACATTTTGTTAAATGTCATTATTATCCCCCAATAATTTCATAAACTTTATCCCGCAACATCAGAAGGAAGTTGTCGAGACAAAAACTGCTGGTATTCAAAAATTAACAAAGCCACTCATAGTTTATTTTTTATAAATGGCGCGGAAAAATCACGCACGGATTATACAGTCTTTAAATCGAAAGGCTAGATAACAGTGATAAAAAAACAATATACCCCCCCACTGTCTATCATAATCTCAGACCAAACCACTCCTCCATGTTGATCCACGTCAATTAGACCGGTTTTAACCGTCAATCTAACCCTAAATAGCTAGTAAATAGCGAGTAAACAGCAAGCAACTCTATGACGAATAAAGTATTCTTACCGGCAATAGCAATGAGGAAAAGTCTTGACAGAATCAACCGAAAACAATGAAGAGGAAATAGTTGTTATTACTTTCTGGCAATTACTAAAAAGCACACTATCGGCATTTATCGGTGTGCAGAGCAACGCAAACCGGGAGCGCGATTTCAAGCACGGCAAGGTTTTTCACTTTATAGGAATTGGCCTGTTATTCGGCCTGTTATTTATCTGCACTATCGTAACAGTGGTGCAAATAGTAATGCATGTCACTGGTAGCAACTAGAAATCAAAGAAAGTATTCTCTAATGATCAATCGTACGTAATGGTCCGCTAGAAAGAAGGCAAATAAAACACTCAGATAAAAAATCGAATAACCAAAGGTCTTCATCGCGATCACATTCGGCTCTTTCTCACGATAAAGCTTAATCGCGTAATACATAAACCCTATGCCAAGCGAAACCGCGCCTGCTAGATAAATCAAACCACTCATTTGAATAATGAACGGCATGAGCGTCACAATAAATAATAATATGGTATAGAGCAGGATTTGCATCTTGGTGAAATCCACTCCATGCGTGACCGGTAGCATTGGAATATCTGCCTTTGCATATTCTTCCCGGCGACGTATAGCCAGCGCCCAGAAATGCGGAGGAGTCCAGATGAAGATAATCAAAAATAGCAGCAGAGCTTCGGTTTCTACCTGGCCGGTAACCGCGGTCCAGCCCAATAATGGCGGAGCAGCACCCGCAGCACCACCAAGCACGATATTCTGAGGTGTCGCACGCTTTAGAAACATGGTGTAAATCAGCGCATAACCGACCAGCGAAAAGAAGGTCAATACGGCTGTTAGCAGGTTAACAAATGCGACTATCAACGCGATACCGAATACACCCAGCGATAACGCGAATATCAAAGCATTTTTCTGACCTAGCTCTCCGCTGACCAGCGGCCGATTTCTGGTTCTTTCCATGATCCGGTCAATATGCTCATCAACCACATGATTGATGGCTGCACCGGAAGCTGCAGCAAAACCTATACCGAGCAACCCGAAAACAAAAATATCCAGAGGTACCGCACCATCAGCCGCCAGCAACATGCCAACCATCGCCGTAAAGACGATGAGGAATACCACTTTCGGCTTGGTCAAATTATAGTATCGCGACCAGGTCGGGAAGGTCAGAGAGCTCATAATTGCGTTGCCGGTTCATATATCGATAAAGGCGGCCTTTATACAGACTTTACACTTTAATATCAAACAACCAACCCTAGCCGATTTGCGATAGCTTCATCAATTTCCGAATATCCTCAAGAACACGGTATTCGTCAATTTGTGCCGGATAAATCATCATATAATTTTGATCGGGGTCTACCAGATAAAGACGCGGCGCTAGTCCAACCGCTACCCCCTCCTCATCCGCAAACTGGTTAAGCAGCTTATTATCTTTGAACTTGTCGATTACTACGAAATCTGGGTATTCCTTTAGAAACGTCAGCATCGTCTGATCTATAGCGACAGAGGAGATCAAAACGTTTTGCAGACGCCCTGCATCCCGACCAAGCAGCGTTCTAATCTGCCTCATGTAGTATAAGTTCGAGCGGCATTGTTCGTTACAGGCATCTTGAGTGAATAGCAGAAAAGTCCATTTTTTGCCAAGCCCATCTTGATAAACCTCAGCATTTATTGACTAAGTTCAGGCCAGCTGATT
>JAOUJX010000540.1 GCA_029882955.1 Gammaproteobacteria bacterium | reverse complement strand
ATCAGACCCTGGGCATGACTCCAGATCAGATGTATTTTGAAAATGATACGGTGCTGGAAGCAGCGTGATTAACCAGAGTGGATATCACTTAAGCAGCTGTCCGAAATCTGGGGTCCATTTCTCTTCACCTTAGTGATACAGTTCCATCTTTCATCAGACCATTAAATAACGGTATCCAATAAATGCAGCCATTTTTCCTCAGAGCGCTTGATATATTATTTTCATTCATAGGCATTATCTTAAGCCTGCCCATCATGCTCGTTATTTGTTTTATCGGTATTTTCGATACTGGATCCCCACTGTTCTTCCAGCACCGTGTTGGCAAAAGGCAAAAGCTCTTTACCCTCGTTAAATTTCGCACAATGGCAACCAACACCGATTCGGTTGGTACCCACCTGGTTAACTCTGCTTCAATTACCAAACTGGGTAACTTTTTGCGCAAAACTAAATTAGATGAACTGCCACAATTGTTTAATGTACTGACAGGCCAGATGAGCCTGGTAGGCCCCAGACCCTGCCTGCCTAACCAAATAGAATTGGTAGATGAAAGAGAAAAAAGAGGTGTATTTAAGGTACGCCCTGGTGTGACTGGACTAGCCCAGGTCAATGAAATAGACATGTCGACCCCGCGCAAATTAGCCCGCTATGACCAGTTAATGATAAACAATATGAGCCTTAAGCTCTATGCCAAACTGATTATCACCACCGCGCTTGGCAAGGGCCGGGGTGATCGGGTGCGAACAGAGATAACAAAATAGTCGGGGTCGACTCCAGGTTAATTTTTAAACTCTTCCGCCGTCCGCCGCAGACCTTCATCAACCGAGACAGGTGGCTCCCACCCCAGCAATTCTCGTGTCTTTGAAATATCCACCTGCAGAGAACCACATAAGCGCCGGGCCACGGCCTTCTTACCCAATAACGAAGCTATAAATATGAGTAAACTGGCTGGAACGGGAATCAGCTGAGCCGGTTTACCCAGAGCCCTGCCTATCCGTTGTAACAATTCGGTGGTAGACAAGGCCTCCCCATCGCCGGCCATGAACGTTTGATTCGCAGCAGCGGGGTGTTCGATACAGGTAACTATCAGATCAACCAGATTATCCAGCGCAACCAGCGAACGTTGATTGTTTATTGCACCCAGCGGCAAGGGCACACCGAGGCTGACCCAACGCATCATACTCCGAAAGTTAGCCTTGACACCGGGACCATAAACCAAGGGCGGACGAATAATGACCACTTCCATACCGGTGTCCTTTGCCAATTGCTGTAAACCGACTTCAGTTTCCCACTTGGAGAGGCCGTACGGGTCAGTGGGATTAGGTTGATCATCAGCGGTAAAAGGCTTACCTGGGATTGTCGACTCACCATTTACTTTGATGGAACTTAGAAACACGAAACGTTCTACCCCAGCTTCAACAGAAATTTGTGCCAAAGCTAAAGTTACATCACGATTCAGTTTCCTAAATTCAGTTAATGGATCAACTGATTTATCCTTCATTATATGCACTCGGGCCGCAGTATGAATGACTACATCGATACCTTCCATCGTGCAATGTATCTGATTCTTAATGGATAGCGAGTCACTATTTCCTATATCTGCCCGGATATATATATTACGAAGTTGATTAAAATCCCCTACTGAGACTTGCTTGATGCCTGAGGCTAGTTTTGTATCAAACCTCCGAACAAGAGCTTTAACTCCCATGGATTTCTCGACTAAAATATTTGCCAGTGAGGAACCAACAAAACCCGTGGCACCTGTCAGTAAAACCTTAGTCATAATGCGAAAACATTCTTTCGTAAACCCCATCAATTAAAGGTAATTGAGATGACCAAAGTATTTCATTTGAAACATTTGGTTTTGAGTGGTTATTTTTCAAATCCACCAGTATTTTTTTAAGATTATATTCATCAA
>JAOUJX010000190.1 GCA_029882955.1 Gammaproteobacteria bacterium | reverse complement strand
AAGCACGCGCGACATCAAGCCAGTCGCGTATCAGCAAAGGCTCGCTGCTTGAGAGTAAAACTAATGGTTTGGGGCTTTCACTTATCTGGCTGGCTTGCATGGATATCGGGGCATTCGAACTGAGGGCACATGCTAGCATATTAAACTTGCTGATCAGGCATAAAAAAACCCTCCGATTCTTGCAAATCGGAGGGTTTAAAGATTACCTGCTTTATTTCATCCAGCGGCTTCCAGCTAAGCCTCCCTGCCTATCGATGTGGTTGGAATATCCATATACACATCTCCTTGGGTCTGTCTCCTTACAGACATGCATGTATTATAAGCATAGGCTGACTATTGCAAATAGGCAGAGGCTACTATGTAGCGTAGGTTCTTTCCTATAATTCTTGTAGGATTTATCCTACAAATCTCGAAGACCATCCGAAGGCTCTATTCCGGAGGCTCTTAAGCCCCCTAAAATTGCGGATATGATAGCGGTGAACACGGTTAAACCCAGTGCCCAGAAAAAATGTTCGGTTAATAGATAACACAGCGATTGGTCCAGATTCAGCCGCGGTGCCAGAAAACGATTGATCAATTGTTCGAACCCCAGATAAACCAGTACCGCCAGCAGCCACCCCAATATCGCGGTATAACAGGACTGCAATACGGGGAACAGGACTATGACGCTGCTTTTGAATCCGATGAGTCTTAGCACACTAAGATCTTTGCCTTTCCGATCGACATTCGCCCACAGGCTCGCGCCCAGTGAAAAGGCAAAGCCGGCAGCGCCGACACAGGCAATAATCCAGAAAATAATCGAGAGATTTTGATCAATCGATTGTACGGTTTCTATCTCGGCAACATTGGCCTTGACGCGAACGCCCTGCTTTTCCAGTTCGGTGACAATGCCTTCAACATCGTCAATCGAGCGAGCATAAAGCCGAAATGAAGGAAACACTCTGGATACCGAAGTTTCACTATCACCATCCCAGCCGAGGTCGGGAACCTCCCGGCCATCCTTGAACTGCTCGGTAGCCACCAGCAAATCGAGATTGACAAACGCCACATTACGGCTGGTCACCGTACTACCGACTATATCGATTACATTTAATGTTAGATGTACTCGTTCACGCTTACCGCGAAATTGCCGGGCCAGGCTGGCATCGATACGATCGCCCTGCTGAACGTTTAATTTTTTCGCTGCACTATGACTGAGGATGACCTCGTCGTAGTCGGCGGGAATCTTCGGTATGCCAGCGAGCAAAGGGTCGTGCTCGGCAGTCGCCAGCAATTCGCTCGACAGAATCCTCGTAGCGGTATCGCTTTTTAGCTGTATTGTCGCTGCCAGGGCGCGTGTTTTGGGGATAATAAACTCAATATCTTTGCGCTTACGGAAATCTTCAATCCACTGCTCAGAATAACGCCCGCTGCCGATGGGTCGGATCTCTCGATTGGTGGGGTTTTCCACCAGGCTATCGACCATGCTACTGACGATACCGAATTTTAATCCAAACAAAATCATCATCGGCGCCAGCACCGAGGACAGGGCAAAAATAAAACAGCCCGACATACGCCATTCGTGGCTATAGTCACGAAAACTGAGACGAATGATATTGCTTAGCTGGCTCATTTAGAGTATTTCTTAATCGTGAAAGGTCGATTGATAGATCCGACCATCATCGACTGGCTCCGCTTCCTGCATGAGCACTCTCAAATCCATTTTATAAACATGCGCCCAGTCGTGACTGGCGGTGATCAGGGTAATCTTCAAGCCTTTGATCAACTCCATCACCACCGCCATGATTTTTCGCGTCGTTATCGGGTCAAGAGCAGCAGTAGGTTCGTCGGCAAGCAATATCGAAGGTCGGTGCGACAATGCTCTGGCGAAGGCGGCGCGTTGCCTTTCTCCGGCCGAAAGCAACCCCGGTAACTTGTCGAGTTGGCGATGTATTCCCAGCACCCTGGCGATTGAATTGATCGAATCATCATCGGCAAGTTTGAGCAGCCTGCGCGGTAACTCGATATTTTCGCGTACCGTCAAATACGGCAGTAGTCCGCCATTTTGCAGTACGTAACCGATATGTTGTTTGCGAATTTGGGATAGTCGGCTCTGACGCTGACGGTGCCAGAGCTTATCGATTGACTGACTTTCGCCATCGACCGGATCGATGGTGAACTGATCGGACTTATCGGGATGCAGTATCAACGCCAGCATATCCAGCAAAGTACTTTTGCCACAGCCGCTATGCCCTACCAGGGCAATATTCTCCTGAGCTTTGATTTCGATGCTGGGAACCTGCAGACGAAACCCGACGCCGTCGACGAGTCGTTCTTTCACGACATTTTTTAAATCGTATACGATGGACACGGGACTAGGGCAATAAATCCAGGGCAACCGGGAATACCGAATTACCGTTGACAGCACCGCCACCCGGCGTCACCCACAGATCGGTATGATCGTGTAAAGCCTGATAGTAATTAATTTTACTATCGAGTCGTTGCATAAATTCGATCTGGGTTTTCGCCGACCACTCTTCCCAGCTTTCCAGCGTCAGATTCATCACTTCGCCGGTATAAGGCAAGTCTTCGATATATTCACGCATATAACCCATTTCGGCCAGATTCGAGCCAGCGCCCGAGGTACTACCCGCAACCGAAGAAGGGTCTCGGCTGACGGTTGCCGCCAGACTTTTCAGGTCGTTAATAAAGTTTTTCGGGCTCAGAACACCTTCCTCGGCAAGCTCCAGCACCTGCTGCATGACATTTTTCAAATCACTGAGCTGATCACGGGTTAGCAGGACACGGACATCGACCGAAGAGCGTTCAGGATTGATGAAATCCCGGTCGACCATCCAGGCATCAAATACCCTGGGTAAGGGTTTGCCTGATTCTCTGTGCAGATACCGCATACGAAGCGCATTGCCCAGTTTCGCGACGCGGTCCTGAAGCTGTGAAAGTTGAGTGCCAGCCTCATCATTGGCATTAGTTTCAGGCAATGGAATCGGTGGCACACCATTCGTTGTCGCCAACACCTGCTGAGTAATTTGATTGGCCAGTGTTTCCAGCACGGTACCAAATTCGTCGACCTGGCCGAGGCGAACACCGTAGTAAAAGTCACCAATCCCCGGATAATAAGAAAGCGCCTTGTACAGGCCTTCAGCCTTTTCATGGTCAGCAATAATCGACGGTGTGCGCAAATGCAGCACCCAAAGAGAGACTCCCTTGTCGTATGCCAACTGACGTAGTGCCTGTGCACTGAGCCGCGTGGTACCGAGTGAATCGTGACTTTCCCGGGGTCCGGCGTCGGTGATGAGGATCACGTAACGGGCATCGAAATTATCCCAGTCAGAATCTTCGATGGCCGATTTAATCCCGGCATAGGCGTCTTCGCGAAAATCCCGGCTGGATATAGTCGCCGGGCTGAGGTTATTCACGCCCTCGAAAAACTGATCGACATCGGTACCCTCCGACAGACTGACATATTGCCGGGTAAGGTATTCAAGCTCGGGGACCTGATCGAGATTATCCCGATAGGCAGTCATGCCGAAGCTAACCTGATTGGTCAGGTCCTGTTTGTCGATGGCCGAAAACACTTTCCGAACCGCTTCGCGGGTACGGTCGATATAAGGCCCCATCGAAGCGGTCGAATCGATAACAAAATGAATACCACTGCGGTAACTGCGTGCCTTTTGGGTCGACCGGGAAAGATCATCGCTAGCGGAATCATCATCCAGCGGCACACTGGCGATTTCGAGTAATCGGGCCTGCTCGTTACCCAGATAAACATCTTCGTGCTGCTTGATGGGCACCAGGTAAAAATTATCACGTATCTCCAGATGCGCTTCGGGCTGAATGGCAATCACCGGACTATTTTCTAACGGCTCGCCACTGACAGCAGCCTCATACAACTCCTGGTAGGCCACCTTGTCAAAGTTGTCGACCAGATCCTTAAGCGATTTCTTATTGTAAAACAGCATAACCCGCTGGATGTCCTGAGGGTCTTTAAACGACACGGTGAGCGCCTGGTTCCAGACAATAGCCTGCTTCTCCGGTACCCAGCCTACCGTTTTACCAAAACTATCGTAACCGACTTTAATCCAGCCAGCCTGTTTTTCGTACACGTATAAAACACTAAATGGTACGACTTCCTGCGAAGCACTGGTACGACTGGTTTCTTCGTAAATACGCGCATCAGGGGTACTTAACACGCGTTGGTAAAGGGTTTTTTTACCCTCCATTAGCAGTGGCTTCAACTCGTCGGCGTGGAGGCCAACGACCATAAAAATTGCGAAACCGGCCAGTACTTTTAGAATTATTCTTTTCACTCTATCTCCTGTTAAACCGGGCCAAAAAACGACATAACAACATTGCCTTTACCGGGTAAGCAGTAGTAATTGACGAGCATCGGGATCGCCGCTTATAGACGCCTGAAACGCCCATTGTTGAAGCTTTTGAATTTTTTCGTCCGCTCCAGTCTGCCCCAGGTCGGCCAGCTTGCGGTACCATTTATAAGACTGAATAGCATCAGCCCGGTCGAGCAGGCTGTTTTCTGACTCGAATAACGTCGGGTCCGAAATTTCACCCATTTTCATCATCGCCGGTTCGAAACCTTCGCGCGCGGTAAAAAAGTAGAGTAGATGCGCGTCAGCCAGACTACCCTCGTTATCATATTCATGCGCCTTTTCAAACATTGATGGCAATGGGTAAGGCTTGCCTTCCTCTCGAACCTGCTCTATTAACTGACGCGCCCGCATGCCCGGCGGCACCAGCAGATTTCTATTGATTGTTCCGACCGAGACTGTCTTACTTTCAGGCTCATTAGCAGTAACCGGAACACCCCGGTCAGTCCCAAAAAATATAAACAGAATCAGGCCGATAACGACGAGACTAATCCAGAACAGGGGGTTATTTTTTGCTGTGGATGAACTCGGTTCTATCAAATCTGACATGTATGTTTTCGGTTATAGTATTGTGGTCACCAGGCAATACTGACTACTTCGTCATTGCGAGGAGCTTAGCGACGCGGCAATCTCTAAGTAGCTGATCAACAAAAAAGATTACCACGCTTCGCTCGTAATGACCTTCGTTTTGGAATTAATTCGCCCGTCCCTGTCGATTATAAACGTCTGAGCTGTATCATCAAACTATTAAACAGCGCATCATCCAGTTTATCCAGGGTGTGCTGTTTTTCGCCCTCGGAACTGAGCAAATTATTATCATCGAGTTCCAGGTCCTGGCTTTGTACCAGCCTCTGATTTTCCACCAGTCGATTGCCCCCGGCATCGATCAGGCTGTAACTGAGCTGACGCGTGAGCCGTAAGATGGTTTGATTCGAACCAGTACTATCGACCAGCTTGCGCTCAGGCAAGGTATCCAGCCCGACCGATAAAACCACTGGCCCTAGCTCATCGTCGTATCGTAGCGTGGCACCGGCCCGTTCCAGCTGAGACTGTAAATCACGCTGCCGCGCCGTCGATAGTTTATCAGCGGCCAGTCTGAGGTTAGTCAACTCATCGGGCAGTGATGAGTAACCGCGTAGCTGGAAGCCACAGGCCTGCAGGTTGATTAGCAAGCCAAGTCCCAGAGCGACAAACCCTAACCAGCGCAGCTTCATATAATCCCGATCACACGACTATGTTGACTAATTTACCGGGGACAACAATGACCTTGCGCACCGCCTGATCACCGATGAATCGCTTCACCGGCTCATTATCCAACGCAGCAGCCTCGCAACTGGCTTTGTCGGCCTCGGCAGAAATCTGCATCTTACCGCGCAGCTTGCCGTTGACCTGAATCACCATTTCGATGCTTTCCTGCACCAGTGCCGATTCGTCAAGCTGCGGCCAGCCATGATCGATAAGCATGCTATCGTGTCCCAGATCCTGCCAGAGTTGATGGCAAACATGGGGGATAATCGGTGCCAGCATCAACACCATGTTATCGAATACTTCCTGGCGGATGGCTTTACCCTGAGCGGAGTCGTCCTCGAATTTGGTCACCGCATTGAGCAATTCCATGTTGGCCGCAATTGCCGTATTAAAGGTTAAACGCCGACCATAATCATCGCTCACCTTGCGAATGGTTTCGTGTAGTTTCAAACGCATAGCTTTTTGCGCGTCGTTTAAACTGGCCAGGTCGAGTTCGGTAACCGCAGTATCGGAATCGAGATGCTGATGAATCCCATGCCACAATCGTTTGAGGAATTTATGCCCGCCTTCGACGCCGGCATCGGACCACTCCAGTGATTGCTCGGGTGGCGAGGCAAACATCACAAACAGACGCACGGTATCGGCACCGAAACGGTCGATCAAATCCTGCGGATCGACGGTATTGCCTTTCGATTTTGACATCTTGCTACCATCCTTCAACACCATGCCCTGGGTTAACAGGCTCTTGAACGGCTCGTCCGATTTCACCAGGCCCTCGTCACGCATGAGCTTGTGGTAAAAACGTGCGTAGAGTAAATGCAGGATGGCGTGTTCGATACCACCGATGTAATGGTCGACCGGCGTCCAGTAGTCGGCGCGCTCATCCAGCATCGCACCGCTCTGATCGGCACAGGCGAAACGAGCGTAATACCAGGACGATTCCATGAAGGTATCGAAAGTATCGGTTTCGCGCTCTGCGGCTTTGCCACAGGACGGACAGGTCGTCTGGATGAACGAGTCCATCGATTTAATCGGCGAGCCGATGCCGTCGAATTCGATGTCTTCGGGTAATACCACGGGTAAGTCTTTTTCAGGTACCGCGACCGTGCCGCAGTCCTGGCAATTAATCACCGGAATCGGCGCTCCCCAGTAGCGCTGGCGCGAAACACCCCAGTCGCGTAGACGGTAATTGACCTGACGACTACCGCCATTCTTCTTTTCCAGATGATCGGCAATCGTATCAAACGCCGTTTTGAAATCGAGTCCATCGAGCATTTCCGAATTGCAGCAAACGCCTTCTTTGGTGACGAAGGACTCGGCCTCGAGATCGACCGGCGAACCGTCTATGGGTGCCACTACCTGACGAATTTCGATACCGTACTTACGCGCAAATTCCCAGTCGCGTTGATCGTGCGCAGGTACCGACATGATCGCGCCGGTGCCATAACCCATGAGCACGAAGTTAGCGATCCAGATCGGAATCTCCTCACCGTTTACCGGGTTCACCGCATTGATGCCAAGCGCAAATCCGAGCTTTTCCATTTTCTCCATGGCCGCTTCGGCGGTATTGGTTTTCTTGCAGGCTTCGATAAATTCGGCAATTTCAGGATTGTTTTCGGCGGCCTGTAACGACAGCGGATGCTCCGCCGCAATCGCCATGAAAGTCGCGCCGTACAAGGTATCGGGGCGAGTGGTATAAACCATCAGCGAGTCATGCCCCGGAACCTGGAATTCGACCTCCATACCTTCGGATCGACCGATCCAGTTGCGCTGCATAGTCTTGACCTGCTCCGGCCAGGATACCGTATCGAGGTCGGCAAGAAGTTGCTCGGCGTAATCGGTAATTTTCAAAAACCATTGCGCAATTTCACGACGCTCAACCGGCGTATCGCAACGCCAGCAGCAGCCTTCGATGACCTGCTCATTGGCCAGTACCGTCATGTCGTGCGGACACCAGTTCACCGGCGCGGTTTTCTTGTAGGCGATGCCCTTTTCCATCAAACGGGTGAAAAACCACTGCTCCCAGCGATAGTATTCCGGCTTGCAGGTCGCCAGCTCGCGTTTCCAGTCATAGCCAAAACCCAGC
>JAOUJX010000189.1 GCA_029882955.1 Gammaproteobacteria bacterium | reverse complement strand
GTGGTGGTGGTCTTGCCTTCACCTGCGGGGGTCGGCGAGATGGCGGTGACGAGGATTAACTTGCCGTCTTTTTTGCCATTCAGAGAATTAATATAGTCGCTTGTTAGTTTGGCTTTATCGTGTCCGTAAGGTTGTAATGCGCTGACGGGAATGCCCAGTTTTTCAGCAACCTCAGTAATCGGTTTGAGTGTTGCTTCACGTGCGATTTCGATGTCACTTTTAGCCATGTTCCCCTCTTTATAGGTGTCAGATTAATTAATACAAGATTTTTGGTATACGATATACCGAGGTTAATATTACCACAAGTCAGTGCGCTCTGGTCGGGGGTATATTATTGACAGTAGTCGCTGGAAAGTATCTCAAAAGCGACATAATTTTTGATTTATTTCACTACCCGATGGGGATAAGGTTAGATGGTAAATTCCCGGTGTTCAGGTGTCGGAGTCATAGCTGACTCCGACACCCCGGTATTGACGACTAGCAATCGAGCGTATTATCAAGTTCCCATTTACTCAAATCTTTGGAGTAGCTATTCCATTCTTCCAGTTTCAGTTTGACGAATGCATTCACCAGATCATCCCCAAGACCCGCGCGTATCACCTTGTTCTTGTCGAACAGGCGTAACGCATCAAGCATATTGTCTGGCAGTTTCTTCGCAGTTTTTACCCGATGACCTTCCTCATACATGTTCAAATGAATGGGATCGCCCGGGTCTCGATCATTCTCGATCCCATCGAGAATAGCGGCGAGTACGCCTGCCTGTAGCAGGTAAGGGTTAGCCGCGCCATCCATCAAACGCAGTTCAAAGCGACCATCTTCTGGTACACGAACCATATGAGTACGATTATTACCACCGTAGGTTACCGCGTTTGGTGACCAGGTCGCGCCGGACAGGGTACGTGGCGCACTAATCCGCTTGAAAGAGTTAACTGTCGGGTTAAAGATCGCAGTCAGGTCCTCAGCACTGTGCATGATGCCTCCAAGCGCCTTGTAGGCCAGCGGCGACAGCCCCAGTTCTCGAGGATCTTTCTTATCAGTCTCAAACAGGTTCTTCTTGCCAGTCTTGTCCCACAGTGAGACGTGGGCATGACAGCCATTACCTGTCAAATGAGTAAAGGGTTTCGGCATGAAGGTTGCCCGCATCCCGGCCTCTTCAGCAAGTGTCTTGGTCATGTACTTGAAGAATACATGTTTGTCGGCCGTCTTCAGTGCATCATCATAATCCCAGTTCATTTCAAACTGACCATTGGCATCTTCGTGGTCGTTCTGGTAGGGGTTCCAGCCCATTTCCAGCATCGAGTCGCATATCTTGCCAATGACAGGATACTGGCGCATCAATGCGAGTTGATCGTAGCAGGGCTTGCTCTGTGTATCTGAGCTATCGGCGATATCACTGCCATCAGCGTTAATCAGGTGGAATTCACACTCGACACCGGTTTTCATGCGATAGCCTTTATCCATGGCTTTGGCCAACTGGCGTTTTAACGCGACACGCGGTGAAGCTTCGACTTCCTTGCCACCCATCCATAAATCGGAGGCAACCCAGCCGATTTCCTTATTCCACGGCAGTTGAATCAGGCTGTCAGGATCGGGCACACCAAACAAATCGGGGTGCGCGGGTGTCATATCGAGCCAGGCTGCAAAACCGGCAAATCCAGCGCCATCTTTCTGCATCCCTTTAATTGCCCTGGCGGGCACCAGCTTGGCGCGGAGTACGCCGAATAAATCGACCCAGCTCACCAGAAAATACTTAATACCTCTTTCTTTCGCTATCTTTTCAAGATCTTTTGCCACTTGTCTTTCCTCTATTATAGTTTTCGGTTGCATGGAGTTTCTCTGCCGCTAGTTTAATCACGATTTAATGCTGGTTCAAACTGCCGGCCATCGGTACACCGGCAGCCTGCGATGCCGTCAGTGTAATCGCCCGGAGATCCTCCGGTTCCATATTCTGTACATTGGTTTTGCCGGTACAACGCGCCATCATTGATGATTCGGCATTGAACGCCTGGAGCAGATTGGCAGATCGTTCTTCACGATCCTGACTTGAAAGATCGGACGAAAATACGGGTTCTCCCTGAGAGATATCAGCCCCCAACGCCAGTGCGGCAGAGGCACCGATAATGACCGCGCGGGCACCTAGTGCCATTGCTTTAGCGCCGTCGGTACCGGTACGCAGGCCACCAAAATAAACCAGGTCGATTTCTTCCTCCCGGTTTAATTGACGCAGTTTGGTAACCGCTTTATGCAGAATAGATATATCGGGCGGGCCAGCCAGTTCGGCACTAAGTCCGGGCAGCCCATTGGTGCCATCCAGAATCAGAAAATCCAGCTCTTCCTCCAGCCCGAACTCAATGGCTTTCTCGACGTTACCAGTATTCGCTATCAATCCCCTGGGGCGCTTTGCCAGAATACGGTGGATACCGTGAGCTATCGCATCATCGGCTAAAAATGCCACCGCATCCGCCTCCCCATTCTCTTCACCATCAAATACCTGAATCCAGCGGGTATCACCGATCGGGTGAGTACCCAGATAGGCCGCTCCCGCTTGCCTGATAGACTTTGCATAAGCGCTATGGACTTCGTCAGGCGCATGATCCAGGCCGGTGACGATAAACGGGATATCCAGCTCCATCGAGTGGATCGCGCCAATGTCGGATCGAGTCTTGCAACCTTCGCGGTAGGGATCTATGACCAGACGCGACAGATTGGCTGGCAGGAAAACCAGATCATCCAGGGTCGCCTGGTGGTCTTCTCCGAACGGATTTTCACGATGTTCCAGACGCGTATCGAGTATCTGTATTTGCTCGGCTTTCTGTTGCGGTGTAATTCGCGACATGGCAAATATCGATTCACGGCTGGTTACGGTGTAATCCGCAGAACCGGTTTCGGCATCGCAACGGAAACAGCGTGCCGCTTCTGCCACGGCTTCTTCCCGGCTGTAAGTCGACTCAATTTCGGCGAATTCAGCCGGTTTTTTACCGAGCCCATGAAAATTCTGATGTACCCGGGGGTTTATTTCCCACATCGGATCATTACAAACCGGCACTCTACGGGTTCGGTAGGGAGTACGATAAGCCAGCGGGTTTTGATTTCCTTCCAGGTAAGCTTTCATATAATAGGCGGCGCGATGCCCATGGCCCATCGCCTCGACAATTGTCGATCCACCAAAGCCGCCATCCCCGGCCGCAAATACCATTGGATCGGCAGTCACCATGCCATTGAAGTCCGCCCTGACTCGATCCCAGTCCATCAAACCCTTTTCTTCCAGTTCCTGACATTCGGCCTTCTGGCCGACTGCGGCAATTACCAGTCCGCACTCGAGATCGTGTTCGGAGCCTGCCACGCTGACCGGCCGACGTCGGCCATCTTCATCGGCTTCACCCATTTCGGTTCGCACACAACGCAAAGCGCCATCCACCACTTCCACCGGTTGAGTGTTATAAACGATTTCAATACCTTCTTCGATGGCACCCTGCAATTCTTCCTTACGTGCCGGCATACCCTCGGCATCGCGACGATAGACCACCTTGACCTGTTCAACACCGGGCAGGCGTTTGGCTACACGGCAGGCATCCATCGCCACGTCACCACCACCGACCACGAGCACGGTCTTCGGCATTGCCGGGCGTTCTCCAGCGTTAATCCGACGCAGGAAACCGACACCGTCTTCAACATAAGGGGCAGCTTCACCGGGAATACCCATTGTCTTTCCGACAAACGCGCCGATAGATAACAGCACCGCATCGTGCTTCTGCTTCAGTTCATCCAGTGAAATCTGCTCACCCAGTGCGGTATTGAGTTGTACCTTGATACCCGGGCAGTGATTTAACACCCGGTCTATATCCTGTTGAATCACACCTTCCGGTAGACGGAAACGAGGAATTCCCCAGACACACATGCCACCAAGCCGGTCGCTTGCCTCATAAATATGAACTTCATAGCCCGCTTCGGCCAGATCATGCGCAGCCGTGACACCGGCAGGCCCGCCGCCGACCACTGCCACTGTTTTTTGCCGGGTCACCTTGACCGGTGGCAGATGAAAGCCCGGGCCGAGTTCTTCCAGCACAAATCGTTTCAAATTACGAATGGCTATCGCCGAGTCACTGTCTGCGCGTCGGCAGGCTGGCTCGCAGGGTGCATCGCAGACACGGCCACAGATTGCACTCATCGGATTGGTCGCGTTTATCGCTTCCAGTGCCTTTTCGTATTCACCTTCCCAGATATAGCCAATATAGGAAGGTGCGTCGGTTCCGATAGGACAGGCTACCTGACAGGGTGCCGGTACGTAATGGATATCTTTGGTATCGTCGTCGAGATCAGGCGTCGCGGTTACCGACAAATGAGGATTTAAAAAATCAGTCATAGCTTTATCCTGCCTTGCGTGAAAGGGTTGACAGGTCATCGTCAGGGTGAACATGGTCCTGATGTTGCGGGGCATAAGGCAGCCCGGTAATATCCGCGGCTTCCGGCGTCAGGGCAACCAGATCCTCGCGACTGACCTTGTGCACATCGTCATAACCCAGTGCTTTGGTGATTGCGGCCATCTGCCAACGCATGGACTCGAAGAAGCGATGCATATTGTTGGCCTGGCGATCGATGTCGTATCGCGCTTCGTGCTCCTTATCCTGAGTAGCAATACCGACCGGGCAGGAACCAACGTGGCATTGCATGCAGGCGATACAGCCACCGGCAATAATCGCAGCAGTGCCGACCGATACACAGTGAGCGCCGAGTGCCAGCATTTTGACTGCATCGACACCGTCTTTGATGCCACCCATCAAAACCAGGTGCATATCGTCGGCAGCATTAATTTCTCTGAGACCATCGACGGCTTCCTGAATGGCGGATATCGTCGGAATACCAACATTCTCCAGAACTTCAGTACTCGCAGCACCGGTGGAACCCTGTAAGCCATCGAGCTCAACGAAATCGAAGCCATCCTTGTAGGCAATTTTAATATCGTCCTTAACCCGACCCGCGCCCATCTTGATGCCCAGCGGAACCTTGTGCGCAACAGCTTCACGCAGCTCGTCCATCTTGATGACCAGGTCATCGGCACCCAGTACATCCGGGTGGCGCGAAGGTGAGCGAAGATCGATGCCGACTGGAATTCCGCGAATAGCCGCCAGTTCCGGTGTGACCTTCTTCGCCATTAACTGACCACCGAGCCCGGGCTTAGCACCCTGCGAGATATAAATCTCGATGGCATCCGCGCGTTGCATATCCTTGACATTCCAGCCGAGTCGACCGGAAAGCATCTGGAATATCAGTTGATCCGCTTCTTCACGTTGTTCATCAAGCATACCGCCTTCGCCGGTATTCTCGGATATACCGGACAGTCGGGACGCGCGTGCCAGTGCAATCTTCACCGAACGACTCAGTGCGCCGAAACTCATCGGCGCTATCATCACCGGCATCGACAGATCGAGTGGTTTGGCACCGTACCGACCACCAATCTGTGTTCTCAGGTTAACGCCATCGAGCGCCGAACTGCTGGCTTTGACATGGGAGATACTCTTTGCAAAAGCGATATCGTTCAGATGCGGTACCGGTTTGGAAGCGCCATAGCCTCGTATGCGATAACGCCCGACTTCGCCCTTGATCCAGATATCTTCCTGCACCTTGGCATTCCAGTAGCTGGAAGATTTTGAGTGGATGAAAAATGGTTGGGGGCGGTGCCTGGGCTCCTGGCTCTTATAGCGCAGTTTCTTGCCGGCATTAACCACCTTGGTAAACGTACCTTCGAACTTCAGGTCGTAACGATGCAGAAATTCCTTGATGGAATCGAGATCACCGGGAGCAAGGTCGACGATTTCGGCATCGTTACCAAGATTCTCGATCTGACCACCAACGAATATTTCACCGGCACTCATATCCTGCCCGACTTTTTCGGCGGCGTCTCCAAGAATAATTATGCGACCGCCGTACATCATGTATCCGGCCATGAAAGCAGCATTGCCGCCACAGCACAGCGTACCTTCTTTCATGATCTGACCGGCACGGCTACCCATATTGCCTCGAATGACCACTTCGCCGCCACGCAAGCCGACCCCGGCGATAGCACCGGCGTTACCACCGACCACGACTGTACCAGTATAAATATTATCACCTGCTGCCCAGCCGACATTGTTTTCAATTTCGAAGTGTGCGCCATCGGTAAGGCCGCCGCAGAAATAACCGGCCGAGCCTTTAATCTTCACCGTAATCGGATCGACCAGACCGACACCAATATTGTGGCGAGCGTCTGGGTTTATTATTTCGACAGACTGATTATCACGGCCGTACTCGCGAATTTTCTCGTTGGCTTCGGTGATATTGCTAAATTGACTTAAATCTATAGTGACCATGTTCTGTAGGTACCTGGTGCGGGTTCGGTTGAATTCAGTGCCTGCCCAGGGAACAGACGGTTGAGGCTAACTTCTTCAGAAGCGACGGCAATCATGTCGTCGTTCTCGAATAAAACCATCGGTTTCGCAGCCAGGTGATCCTTGGCGTAACCGATTTCGGTTGGTGTCGAAACCAGGAACGAGAAAGTACCATCCATATCATCAATGGCGGTTTCGAGTGCATTCTCAAGAGTATTCCCCTGGGCCAGCTTATCCGCCAGGTAAACTGCCACCAGTTCGCTGTCGTTATCTGTATGAAAGGTGAATCCACGACGCTCCAGTCGGCGACGCATTTTCCAGTAATTGGTGAGCTGACCATTATGCACAATGGCGATATCCTCAAAACCAGTCGCCCAGAACGGATGGGCTGCTTCGGGTCTCACAGCCGACTCGGTTGCGAGGCGCACATGGCCGATACCATGGGAGCCGACGAAATCAGATACCCGGTAGGTCTGGTCTACTTCTTTTGCCGTACCATCATCTTTGATAATGTCGAGTGTATGACCAACGCAAACCAGCTTGGCGTGCTCTTCGATATCTTTGGTGAATTCGAGCAGGTCGCCATCGAAATTAACCGAGACCTGATACGAACAGCCTACCGACTGCTCGCTATCAATGCTAGCTTTGTGCCTGGCCAATAATGTCGTAATATTTTCAATCGCCTTTTTACGAGCCAGCTCTTCCGTAGGCACGATAAAACGCAATTGCAGCAACTCTTTTGCATCGCCGTAGAGCGCAAAGCCGGTGCTATCCGGGCCCCGGTGCTGGCAGCCATCGAGCATATCGATAAGGGTTTTACCAATATTGTAGGCACCCTTTTGTTTATATAAAACCCCTGCTATACCACACATGAAACCGCCTCCGAAAAAGCCCTTTTTAAAGTGAAGCGCAAGCCTACTAGAGGGCTAAAAGACTGTCAACTACTGTGAAATATTGTTTCCTTAGAGGAAACATAAAGCTGTCAATCAAATTCACATAGCACTTACTGAACCATGACGGAGTCGGGCTGAGGAATGGGTACGCGGACATTCCAGCCGTGGCGATCCGCCAGTTTCCCGTACTGAATGCCGGTGAGCTCATCGTAGAGGCGTAGGGTCAACTCGCCGGGGGGTGTCGTGGCCACCTGAAACACTTCGCCTTTGAATCCTATGCTGGCCACCGGGCAGATCACCGCTGCCGTTCCCGCACCGAACACTTCCTGCAGATCTCCACTGCGGAAGGCTTCCACCACCTCATCGATGGCGATAGGCCGTTCCTCGACTGGTATGCCCCAGTCCCTGAGCAGGGTAAGGGCGCTATTGCGTACCACGCCGGGCAGGATGGAGCCACCCAGTGGTGACG
>JAOUJX010000539.1 GCA_029882955.1 Gammaproteobacteria bacterium | reverse complement strand
GGTTCGCGACGCCTCGATATCAAAGGCAGCGTTGGACATCAGCGTACCGGATGAACTCGACAACGCCGAGCGGATTAGGCGCGGTGCCGGCAACTACGCTGCGATGTGTGCCACCTGTCACCTCACACCTGGCCAGGAAAGTAGCGAAATGTTTGCCGGGCTCTATCCTCAGCCGCCGCGCTTTTATCTGGACGAGGTCATCGAAGAGAAGCGAGCCTTCTGGGTGGTGAAGCATGGGCTAAAAATGACTGGCATGCCCGCCTGGGGCGGCAGTAATACGGACGACGACATCTGGTCGCTGGTCGCCTTCCTGCGGGCGATGCCGGAGATAGAGCCTGATCACTATCGCACCCTGGTTGCCAAAAGTGACGGCCATACCCACGGAAAAGAGAAAGCCGCACAAATGTCTCATGATAACGGGGACGGGCATCATGATGCCGAGGCGACAAAGAAGATGGATGACCACAACTCCGATGGCCACAGCCATTAACCGATGTAGCAGCTAGCCAGCAAGAGGTAGCGCCAAAGTGACAGGAATTAGTTACTCTGCGCCCTTAGATTTCGCATCTCGGTTAGCATTAATCGCATCGAGGACACCGTCCCATAGTGCAATTCGAGCCAGGATAGCCTGCCTGGCGGCCCCCATAGCTTCTTCGATTCTGTCTTCATTACCGGCGCACAGGCCATTCAGCAATCGAAGTGACAGCGGCGCATGGAAATCCTCGTCCAGACCGACATGCCGATTCAGGTAATAATGAAAAATCGGCGCCTGCTGATCACTCACTGCGGTTTTGCGGAGGATGGCACGAAACATATCAGGAATGATATGTTCTCTACCGAGCGCCAGTGCCGCAGCAACCTGATGCGGCTTGTCATTGTGTATAAACTCAAATGTCGTTGAGGTAAATACTCGTGAGGCAGCAGGCACACAGGAGAGTTGCAGAGCTTTATTAACACCTTCCCCCTGCACCATGGCAACAAAAGATGACGATGGCGCTGTATTTGCACCAATTTCAGCCATTGCTCTATGGTAAAGCTCAAAATGGCTGGAATACTCGCCCGCTATATTGGTTTCGTCTGATTCTTCTTCCATCACCAGTTCGTTAATGAAGCGCCGCACACTGCCATCACCAACCGGAACCCAGGGAGCATTGGCCGGGGCCACCTTCGACTGCAGATATTTAACCAACGACATAAAATCCCAGACAGAATATATGTGATGTTCCATGAAACATTGCAGGTCTTCAATGGTAGAAACAGCTCCGTAGATGGGGTGGTTTCCAAGCTCGTGTTGGTACGAACCTATTAATTCACTGGTAATTTCTCTAGACATAATTTTTCTCAATCAATAATGGTAGCTTGATACGGGCTGATAAGCGGCGTCATTCTCTATTTCTACTCCGGTAAATCAATTTCCAGGGAAGATACGACTCAACCTGATTGAAAGGGGATATCAACCGATTAAGTTTAAACTACAGCGTTAAATCCCGTAATCACGCTCAACCTTCGAAATTCGAACCTTAAACGACGAGTACCACCGCTCGCGACCCGTTTCTTGCGCTTCCCGGTGCTCAATATTCTCCTTCCACTTTTTTATAGATTCGAGGCTCGACCAGTAGGATACGGTAATACCAACCTCTTCTCTGGCCGACTCGACACCCAGAAAGCCCGGCTGCCGGGAAGCAAGCTCAATCATTTTGTCCGCCATCTCGCCATAACCATCATCGGTCTCTGTACGAATAGAGGTAAAAATAACGGCGTAATAAGGTGGCCTGGGGGTATCCACAATGAGCGTCATTATTTTATTTTCTAAAGAAAAGAAATAGCCCGGCGATAATGCAAGCCGCCCCGCCTATATAAAGCGTCATGACATTATCAGAATGCGAGCCGGTTAAGGCATTGGAGAGTTGTGAGTTGAAACC
>JAOUJX010000188.1 GCA_029882955.1 Gammaproteobacteria bacterium | reverse complement strand
ATTTGCAGCACCGAGACAGCCATCGCCAGTACCGGCACCACCAGGGGATGGCGCACAACTTCCATCCGTCAACGGAGTAATGCCGTTAGATATAGAATCTACACCTCCATAATTAATTTTCTGGATATCTGCCACGAATACGCGTTTATCGCTAATCTGCCATGCCAATCCGACAGTCAGATTCGATGGAATATTGAATTCACCACCACCGGCAAATAAACCCGCATATTCATCAAATTCACTCATACTAATTTCTGGTTGATAGGCCGCACCAAATGAAACTCCCGGAGAAAGCTCGCCCTGCACACCAAGCCGAATACCCAAACCAGTTGAGGTAGATTTACCATTATTAGAAAGGTTAGCCGGGTCACTGGAAAAACCCATAGCTCCAAACATGTCTAAACCCGTCGCTTCAAAAGTTTGATAAACAACAACGGCACTCACACCAACGGAAGTGTTTTGGTCTAGTTTTTTTGCATAAGTTGTAGCGATGAATAACTGTGCCAGATCAACACCTGCGGTGCCGGTTCCATAAGTGCCAGGTACTCCGCCCAGGGCAAAACCACCTTTATACTCAGTATTCATACCACCGTTACCATATATAGACAGGCCAATAGAACTCTCACTATCCAACATCCAGTTTTGGCCAAACTGAGGTACTAAAAAAGCCTCATTATCGCTATCGATACTCTGGCTACCATCACCTATATTAAACCCGCCACCTGAAGGATTTCCCGTCACAGAATAACTCCGCATAGGCGCAAACAAAGCACCACCAATATCCTGCCTCTCACCCAGTCCAACCATACCTGCCGGGTTATTAGAAGCTGCCAATGCATCTTGTGAATAAGCGACACCGGCCCCCGCCATGCCTTTTTCGGCAATACTGCTACCATGACTAAAATAACCATTAGTCGCCTGGGCCTGAGTCGCCACGGCAGCACTGATGGTTGCAACCAGCAACGCTTTTTTGAAAAATAATTTAGAACTCACCACGATCACTCCTCGGTACTTAAAAGCACCCTCTAATTTAGATGAAATAGCTTTACTTTCTGTATTAACTAACGCCTTAATCCCTCAGTACACAGAATCCTTCATCCCTTCCTACCTTTATTTTTATTATCTTCCCTGACACTAAATCCAATCTCTGGTGCTTTATACAAACAAATTAATATCCGACTCCCCGGCAAATTCGAAAAAAGTCGCCGCACCCGCATAATCGATGCCGTCGATAAAGTCGCTACTGTTCATGTCAAACAGATCGACTGTCATCTGACAGGCAATTAATTTCACTTCGGCTTCGACACATAAATCACGTAACTCTTCGACACTAGCGACGCCCTTTTTCTTCATTTTGGCTTTCATCATGCTACTCATGATTGATTGCATACCCGGAATAGCGGTACCAATCACGGGAAACCACTTGTCCATGGCCATGGGCATAGGCATGCCGGGATTGCCAAGCGGGGAAACTTGAAGCTTGGGATTTTTTTTCAGTAGCTGTAAACCATAAAAGGTAAAAAATATCTGCGTTTCATAACCCAGTGCGGCGGCCGTCGATGCCAGAATGAAAGGCGGATAGGCCCAATCTAACGTGCCTTTAGTAGCGATTATGGCCAGTTTTTTCTCTGACATATTGACTCCGGTGAATATGAATAGTGTGGATTACAAAACTGAACTAAGAGATCAGGATTTCTTGATATAGAAATGATACTTCCCATCAGCTTCGCTGGTATCGAGCAAGCTATTACCGGTCTGCTTACAAAATGCGTCGAAATCTTTTACCGAACCGGAGTCCGTGGCGACTATGTAAAGCACTTCACCACTTCCGAGTCCATTGAGCTGTTTTTTTGCTTTTAATATGGGTAGTGGGCAATTCAACCCTGATGCATCTAGTTTGGAATTAAATTCGGTCATTGATTTGTTTCCTCGTTTTCTATATCTAATTACTATTGTTCCGGAACCTGATCTGGTTTCGGCTGAGTATTCCAGTAAACGCTAAATCGGATTTACGCCTGTGCAGACAATATCGCAACATCAACGACAACTAAACTCCCCAATATGAAAGCAGCCCTATCCCAGCTGGGATATGGGATCAGAGCGTTCGCCGCAAGTTGATCTGTCTGTCAATCCTGTAAATGCCCGCATCTCGTTAACACTACCGGGGCGATTTTCTTTATAAGTTATTATTAAATTAATAATATTCTTACATTTGTCAGTCTAAGAAAGGAATGGTTCGAGGTGAATATCCTAATTGGCATAGAGATTTAGATTTAGCATTGAGGAGAATAAAAAACGCCGGCATAACCGGCGTTTTTTTAACACTGAACAGCTGTAGCGTCAGAAACCTTCCTGTTGGATTCTATCCAGCCTTTTTCCAGCAAGCCGGGCAGCAGTGGCGTTAGGGTATCTTTTACGCAATTCCGTCAGCATTATTTTGGCCTTGTTATACTGTTTCTTTTCATAATAAGTATAACCCAGCTTTAACATCGCATCAGGAACCTTGGAACTACTCGGATATCGGGATAAAACCAGCTCGAATTCGATAATTCCCTGATCGAAATTTCTCGTCACATAATTCGCTTCACCCAGCCAATATTGCGCATTACCCGCAAAGCTACTATCCGGATACTGCTTTAAAAAACGACTAAATTCAGCCTTGGCTTTATTATAGCGGCCTTCTTTCAGAGTATCGAATGCGGCCTGGTATGCCGCCTGCTCCTTGCTCACCGAAGCATTACTGCTGCCGGCAGTCGATTGAGAGCCCTGAGAACTACCTGGCGATGAAGTCGCGTCGCTAATCAAACCAGTCGATTCAGTAGCGCCCCCCGCGGTGGTTGTTGCGGTATTGCTGACAACCGGCGTATCTTCTTCCTGTGCTTCATTTAGCCCTGGCACTTCTACCGGGGCAGTCGATGGCGCCTTGGAAACCGCTCGACTCTCCAGGTCTCTTAAGCGACGATCAATATCGAGATAAAGCTCTCGCTGACGCTTTTTAATTTGACTGATGTCGTTGCTCTGTTGCTCCATCTCACCCCGTAACAGGCTGATTTCACTGCTTAATTGTTCGACGGACTGCATGAGCTCAAGCATTGCTCGATTATCGATTAGGCGGCTCATTTTAGTCACTTCCTGCTGCATACTGCGCAGGACACTGGCGGCGTTCTCGCTGCGCTCACTTAATGTTCTCACCTGTTGAGTGAGTTGCTCCGGAGTCAAAGCCTGGCTTTGAGCGAACACAGGAGCAATCATCGACAGGATCAGTATCGTTGCTGCCGTCAGTACGCGGCTGATAACGCTATTTTGTGTCGTATTCATGATTAGTTCACATTATAAATGAGTTCAACCCGTCGATTTTTAGACCAGGCTGCTTCTTCGTGGCCGAGTTCAGCAGGCTGCTCCTCACCGTAACTGACTGTATCGAGCTGGTCTGTAGACGCTCCGAGCAACAAAAACACGCGGCGTACCGACTGGGCGCGTCGATCACCAAGGGAAATATTGTATTCGCGACTGCCGCGTTCGTCGGTATGACCTTCGAGACGCAGGCTAACATCACCGTTACTGGCAACGAAATTACCATGCACCTCAAGTAAAGCGAGTGATTCGTCACTGATTTTCGCGCTGTCGAAATCAAAATAAATAGTGCGATTTGCCAATGGTGTATTTACCTGGTCGAGCATTTCCCGGGCAGTCATAGTCTGTTCGCTAATCGGGATCAGGCTGAGGTCGCCAGCACCATCCAGAGCCGAGGAATCGGCACTACCATCCTGCCCGGCGATACTACCATCCACCTGACCATCGGTCGCAGGCTCCACCATTATGTCTTCGGTTTGCGTAGTCTGACAGGCCGAAACGAATATTGCTGCCAGCACCAGCAAAGCTATTTTTAAATTTAATTTATGATTCATACCACATCCTGCTCCGAATGAATTTGCTTATTGCCTGCGTCGTTTATAAGGCCCCCAGACCGGCTCACGTATATCGCCAGTCTGATCCGAAAGTCTGTGTTTAGACCGCCCATCGACCGATACTACGTAGAGTACGCCATTATCTCCACGAGTCGATGCGTATAGTATCATTTTACCATTTGGAGAAAATGATGGTGATTCATCCAGATTACTATCGGTAAGCACCGTTAAATTACCTGTTTCACGCTCCACCTGGGCTATTTTATATTCACCGCGCTCTCCATGCACCATCGCAATATTCTTCCCGTCAGGAGAAATACTAGCAGCCGAGTTATAGCGCCCTTCAAAGGTAAGGCGCTGAGGTTTACCGCCTTTAATATCAATTTCGTAGAGCTGTGGTGATCCGCTACGATCAGAGGTAAAAATAATACTCTGACCATTGCCACTCCACACCGGTTCCGTATCGATACCCCGATGCCGCGTCAGCCGAGTCAAACGCTTGGTCGCGGTATTCATGATATAAATATCCGAACTGCCATCCTTTGACAGAACTAACGCCAGACTTTTACCATCGGGTGACCAGTCGGGTGCACCATTAACACCCTTAAAACCCGAAATTTTAATACGCCGGGCCGTGGCCAGATGCTGAATAAAAATTTCCGAACGACTATTTTCAAAGGAAACGTAGGCTAGCGACTGCCCATCGGGTGACCAGCTTGGCGACATCAGAGGTTTGTCCGATTCCAGTACCGTTTGCGCATTGAAACCATCGGTATCGGCAACCTGTAAAATATATTTACGTGCCTTATCCCGCTGCGCCCGGATATACGCAATTCGAGTGTTGAAAGCACCTTTGGTACCGGTAATTTTCTCGTAGATTAAGTCGCTTATTTCATGCGCTGAAGCTCTCAGGTTTCTTTTTTTAGCCGGCAGGCTGTAGCCAATTAACTGTTTTTGCTTGAGGACATCCAGTAATTGAAATTGAATATCATACTGTCCGGATGATTTCTCGAAGATTCTGCCGACTACCAGATACTCCTGCCCCGCCGCTTTCCATTGCGTGTATCGCACCTGATTACTGTAATGCGGCTGCGAAGGTAATGATTGACTATCGAGCACTTTGAGCACTCCGCTACGGTTTAAATCGCTGGTAACAATACTGGCGATATCCACGGGTAACTGATTCGTTAATTTAGACGTATCAAAGGGTACTACTGCTATTGGCAGTGCACCGTCAACACCGCTGGTTATCTCTATCGTCAGGGCAGCCTGTGCCCCGGTCGACGACAGCAGCAACAAAAAAACGGTTAACAGATATTTAAAAGCTTGTTTCATATAATCGTAATCGCCTACCTGGGCTTAAACTCTATTATCAGTTCACGTTCGAATAACGCCGGGTCACCTGGCTGCGGTAACGGTTCTGCCTTGTACACAGCATTTTCAATTGAAGCGCGATAGGTATTACTTCCACCAGCGCAAGAGCCAAAGGTGACATCGAGTATAATTCCACCCGGCCCCTGTAAAACACGCACCTCACAATCCGGCATTTTCCCACTTTCCTGCGGCTGTCGCCAGTTACGTTCGATCTTTTGTTTAATTGCGAGCTTGTAAGCATCACGTAAAGAATTTAATTTACGTTGAGATTCCTCTGCTTCTAGCTGCGCTTTTAGTTCTTCCTGCTTACGTTTTTGCTCCTCTTCGGCAAGACGACGCTTTTCGGCGTCGGCTTTTTTCTTTTCCTCTGCTAAACGTTTCTCATCTGCCTGCTTCTTCTCTTCTGCCTTTTTCAGCTCCTCCGCCTTACGTTTTTCCTCTGCTTTTTTATGGTTTACCTCAGCTAATTTCTTTTGCCTGGCTTGTTCTTCAAGCTCTTTCTTTTTCCTGGCTTCAGCCTCTTTCCTTTTCCTTTCTTCGGCTAGCTTTTTCTTTTGTTGCTCCTCTTTCTTTTTTGCCTCTGCCTGTTTTTTCTTTTTATCGTCGGCCAGCTTCTTTTTCTTTTCTTCGGCTTTTCGTCTAGCTTCTTCCTGCTTGCGTTTATCCTCATCCAACTGCTGTTGTTTCTTTTTCTTACTGGATTCAAGCTGCTGTTGATCAATCACTTTAGCCTTAACCGTTTTAACGAGCTCACCCTGCTTGACCAGTTTTTCCTCTTCGTCAAAGCTCATGCCGACAAACATAATCGTTAACAAGGCAACATGGAAAAATACCGAGAGCATTATGGCCCTCGGATATCGCCATAGCTCTGAAATCACTGCTGGAAATCCTGCGGATCGGTCACCAGACCCACCGAATTGACATTAGCCTGCTGCAATAATACCAGAACCCGCACCACATTCTCGTAGGGGCCATTAGCGTCTCCTCTGATCATTACCGGCCTTTTAGCTTCTACCCTGAGCGCCTGCTGAACCCGTTTAACCATGTTACCAGCATCCATACTAACATCCGGATTCGTATTGATATTTAGAAAAATATTGCCATCCAGATCGATGCTAATAACGATTGGCTCCGGGCCATCGGCATCGAGCGGGTTAGCCGGAGCAACCGGTAGGTCGACTTCGACCCCCTGATTCAATAGTGGCGCTGTCACCATGAAAATGATCAACAGCACCAGCATGACATCGATATAGGGTACGACGTTTATATCCGACATTGAGCGGCGACGTGGACGAGTCTCTGCCATTATCTTATCGTCCTCGTGAAACTATTTTTCCTAAACTGGCCGTTACCATCAATATTTTTCATGACTGGCTATGCTACCGTGGCGACTGGGCCTGACGTTGTAAAATCCCGGTAAATTCTTCGAGAAAGTTTTCATAACGTACAATCATCGCATCGATGTCACCAGTGAACTTATTGTAAGCAATAACCGCTGGAATTGCTGCCAGCAAGCCCATAGCGGTAGCAATCAGGGCTTCGGAAATACCCGGAGCAACCATCGCCAGAGTCGCCTGCTGTACCCCGGCTAGCGCCCGGAAGGACTCCATGATGCCCCAGACTGTACCAAACAGTCCGACGTAGGGGCTCACCGAGCCAACCGTTGCCAGAAATGTCAGATTGCTTTCAAGCATTTCGATTTCACGTGACATCGATACTTTCATGGCTCGATGGGCGGCTCGAACGACCGAAGCATTATCGAGTTCAGCTTTCCTCGCACGGGCAAATTCACGAAATCCATTTTCAAAGATAGCTTCGAGACCAAAGCGCTTCTCCTGCCTGACACTCAGTTGCGCGAATAAGTCGCTCAGATTTATTCCTGACCAGAATCGACCTTCGAAGGTCTTAGCTTCGGCCTGCGACTGGCGAATATACGTTCTTTTAACGTATACCAGCGCCCAGGAAAATATCGAGGCTAACAGCAATATTAACATCACCAGTTGCACCGGTATGCTGGCATTTAAAATCAGGCTTAATATGGAGTTATCGTTCATTTATGATCTTCAGGATTAGTCTTAATTAGTGACTCTGTTTTAATTATTTTACAGGTCAATTTCACCCTGACCCGCCCGGTTAATACCGAAATGAGAATACGCCAGTGATGTTACCACACGACCGCGGGGGGTTCTCATCATAAAACCCTGCTGAATCAGGTAGGGTTCGATGACGTCCTCAATGGTGCCGCGTTCTTCACCGATGGCGGCAGCCAGACTTTCGACACCTACCGGGCCACCTTCAAATTTTTCGATTAGCGCCAAAATTAGACGTCGATCCATATGGTCGAGGCCCGATTGATCGACTTTGAGCATATCAAGCGCGGCTTTAGCGGTAGATAAACAGATAACACCGTCACCCTTTACCTGGGCGTAGTCTCTCGCCCTTCGTAACAGGCGATTGGCAATTCGGGGGGTACCGCGGGAGCGCGTGGCGATTTCATGC
>JAOUJX010000187.1 GCA_029882955.1 Gammaproteobacteria bacterium | reverse complement strand
CCGGATCGATTCTCGCTGGCGGCTGTGATCGGGTTTGTGTGCCGCTAAACGGTGCGCCGGCCTTTTGCCAGGTATCGATGAACGGTGCCATATCGCAAACCAGGTCTTTAATATGTGGCAGATTGCGTAATGGTTCGATGGTAAGGATATCTTCATCAATGACTTTATTGACATGCGTTCGACAGGTCCAGCGTGGTTTACCATTTACCATCATCGCACAGGAGCCACAGACACCAACGCGACAGGCGAAACGATAGGATAAGCCCGGTTCGTGCAGGCGCTGAACCTCGCTAACAACGTCGAGCACGGTCTGGTTTTCGCGTGCAGGTACCTGATAGGTGACGAACTGCGCCTCTTTCTTACCACGCCAGATTCTTACTTTTAATAATTGTTGAGAGTGTTTGATGGCTTTCATTGATTTGCCGGATAAAAGCGAATATTAATTTATGAAAACTCAATTAGCAAATTATATTGTTGAGTATAATTAAACTTAAAGTTACAATTTTTAAACATGGATATAAAATCGATTCAAACTCTGGTGAGTATCGCCGATCACCGTAGCTTTCAGGCTGCCGCTACAGCACTGGATATGTCTATATCGAATGTCAGCTTGCAGGTTCAGGCGCTAGAGAAATATCTAGGTGAAGCCCTGTTTGACCGCAGTACACGTCCACCGAGATTGACAATAACCGGGATCGAATTTGTTTCCCGGAGCCGCAAGTTGCTGGCGCAATGGGAGGAACTCAGCAATAGCGTGGTTAACCCTAATCATCAGGGTATGCTTAAAATAGGTGCGATTCATACGGCGGTAGAAGGAGGTGTCGCGGTAGCTCTGGGGCAATTAAGAAAACGTGACCCTGATTTATATCTTCAATTGCATACCGATTTAACCACGCAGCTCATCCGGCAATTGCAAAACCACAGTATTGACTGTGCGATTATCACTGAACCGGAAACGTCTGTAGCGGACATGCAGTTTGAATTAATTGCGCGGGAGGAATTGGCGGTTATTGCACATCATCAGGCGATCGGTGAAAATTATCGACAGGCGCTGGAAAATAACACTTATCTCAGATTTAATCGACAGGCTACGCTAGCGCAATTGATAGACGTGGAGTTGAAAAAAAGAGGGATAAAAGTGAATTCATTAATGGAAATTACCACGTTAGATGCTATTTCGTCTCTGGTCGAAAATGGTCTGGGGGTATCGGTAGTACCGATTGGTAGGAATTTGAGACCCCTACCGAGTAGTATTCGTTTGTTACCTTTCACTTCACCCCCGGTATATAGAAGACTTGGCCTGCTGTTTTGGAAAGATAACCCAAGGGTGCATTTGATTGAGATTTTAAGACAGGAACTAATCAGGGCCTATGGCGGGGAGATTGTACAGTGAGCAGAATTATTGGTGGTTTTTGTCTGGCTATTTTGACACTGGTTTTGGGTTGTTCCAGCAATGCATTATCCCCCGAAGATGAAATCAGGCAATTTATCGAAACCGGGGTACAGGCAGCGGAAGACAGAAATTCGAGCGACCTGGCCGAGTTAATTGCTTCTGGTTACCAGGATGAAAAAGGCTACGATAAGAAACAATTAGAAAAAATATCCAGGCTTTATTTTTTCCGTCACAAGAATATTTATCTGCTCACTAAAATAGATGAAATCGATTTCGTGTCGGCCAATGAAGCCCGGGTGACCTTACATGTCGCCATGGCCGGGAGTGCTATTTCGGATACGAGCCTGCTGTCGAGCCTGCGTGCACGGATTTATAAATTCGAATTGCAGTTAATCAAAGACGAGGAGTGGTTGTTGCATGAAGCCGACTGGCAGCCCGCCAGCGCCGGCGATATGCAGTCAATCGATTAAATCTTTCTGGCGTGGAGGGTTTCAATATCAATCGTGATCGATCACTTGATTTCGACCTTTAGCCTTGGCTTTGTAAAGACGGGAGTCAGCAGCTTTCATGTAGCTTTCTAGCTCATCCGATGCATCAGGAATTTTAGAAATCACTCCGATCGATACCGTTAGATAGTCTGCTATCTGGCTTCCGACATTTGGGATTTTCAGATCCTCAATTTCTGCGCGGATCGTCTCCGCGAATTCACCACTTGGTATTGAGTTTTGATCGGTGAGCAGAATACCGAACTCTTCACCGCCCAACCGAAAAACAAAGTCACCGGGGCGACGACATATGAGCATTAGTTTTTGACTGACCTGATTAAGGGCAGCATCTCCGTGAAGGTGCCCATAGTCGTCATTCAGGCGTTTAAAATAATCCAGGTCGAGCATCATGAAGGTGATAAAGTGTTGCTCTCGTTTTGCTCTCCGAAGCTCCTGTTCAAAGACGGTCAAAAAGTGCCGGCGATTGTATAGGCCGGTCAGTTGATCGGTGGTTGCCAGCTTTTCGAGTTCACGATTTGCCTGGCTGAGTTTTTCGGTGACTATTTCGCGTTCGGCTCTCTCTTGCATCATTTTCAGGGTGCGGGCTGAAAGCTCGTCGTACATCGACAGTATGGTATCGATTAGAATCTGGTCTGAATTCAGCATTTCTTCGGCCGAAATCTTTTTTGCTTGCGCCAGGGAAGTTCCGGTGCCCATATGATTGACTACAATGGCCATGCGTTTATCACTATCGATAATGTGATAAACAAGCCAGCGTATGAGGAATTTCAATATCTCGCGAAGGCTGTCTTTCAAGGGCCTGTCGGCATAGTTTTTCTTGAGGTCGACTATCGCTGGCAGAAATGAAGCATGGGAACTCTGATGTGAGACCAGCCATTCATCGTCTCCAAAACAGGCTATCCATATGGCCTCCTCGGTTTCGAAATGGTAGTTTGCGTAGGCCGTTAGCTGTTCGAAAACATCGGTAAATCCGATATCATCTTCCTTAATCAGGGTGCGAGCGAGTTTATTTAAAAGATCGATTATTCTTTTGTGCTGTTCGTCAATAATCGCCAGGCCGGTGTCAAAGTTTGCATTCCATTGAAAAACTTCAAAGTTGTCGTGATGCTCGCTCAAAGTATTCGCGCTCACTCGTTAATCCTGATGCAGTATTCTAGCACTGATCAGATAGACGGTCCGAGTCGAAGTTCGCTGCCATCATTAAATCGGGAAAATCTGAACCGAGATAAATCGTGTTCGCTGGTATGGCCCTGAATCTGTCCGGACATAATTTTACCCGCTGCCGGGCCAATGCCGAAACCGTGGCCGCTAAACCCTGTTGCAATAAATAATCCATCCAGGCTGTCGACCGCATCCATCACAGGAACAGCATCCGGCGTGGCGTCGATCATGCCGGCCCAGCTTTCGACAATGGGTATTCCCCGCATAGCCGGCAAAACCTGGTCGAGCCTGTTGCGCATACGCTTTAAAGCCGCTGTGGTCGGTTGCGGGTTGAGGACTCGATTAGCGGCTATTTTTTTATAGTCGGCATCGTTATCGAATGGATTGACGCAGGCTGATTCTTCGTAGACCCGTAGCTTTAATTTTTCTGCCGCGCTACGCAGCAAGGGTAGAAAAGCACTCGCCTGTTTCAGGCTATGCACGCTCGGAAAAACTTCCAGATAATCGCTCATGGCAACCGTATAGCCACCGTCCAGCCTTCGACGAAAGGCCAGATTGCTGCCCGATGCATTGCCATTAAACAGTAGCGGTGCCCTGGCGGTGCGGGCGACACTGGCCTTAACCGATAGCTGGGGTAGTTTGATGCCGACCTCGTGGAGCAGGCGAGCAGACCAGTGTCCGGCACAGACTAATACCCGAGAGCACTTGACGTATCCGCGCTCGGTTTGCACCCCGTCGATAGTCTGGTTGGTGATAGACAGATAGTCGACCGCGCAGTTTTCGCTAATCAGGACAGCTTCCTGAACGCAGGCCCGGGCCAGATCGGGGACTGCGGTCGCCGGTTCTGCTCGACCATCATTGGGCGTATACAGCGCAGAGCGCCAGTGCTTTGGTGTATTGTTCAACAAAGCATATAGCTGTTCGCTGTTGAGTTGTTGCGTATCCAGTTTGTGTTTGGCCGCAAAGCCGAGGAAATCATTATAACGCTCGAGCTGAGCCTGGTTTTCGCAGAGATATAGACTGCCGCCCTGGTGGAATCCGGTATTAATCCCCTGTTCGGTCAATTCGCGCCAGATCGAAACACTTTCCATCATGATGGGTAATTCTGCTTCGTCGCGACCCTGCTGGCGAATCCATCCCCAGTTGCGACTCGACTGCTCGCCGGCAACCCGGCCTTTGTCGCAAACCAGCACCTTAAGCCCGCTTTGACGTAAAAACCAGGCAGTGCTGATTCCGATAATGCCACCGCCGATAATAAGCACATCGACTTCTTCGGGAAGTTTTGTTTGAAACTGGACAGGGGAGTGATGGGTGATCATTGCTCAGACCGGAAAACAGAGCCTCAGGAAAGATCGATAATACACAGCCTGTCAATATCCAACAATCCTGTTGGTGAAAATAGCTACCTGTGGGAATTACGTATATACATAATTTTCAAAGCTGGTTAGATGTGCGATGTAAACAGGTACGAGGTCGGTGCCGATGCGAAACAATAAAAAAATAATTAGAGTCAAATTGTAAAAAAATAATTCAAATCAATGTACCTTGAGAGGAGAGATAAGATGGGTTTTACAAGAAGAGATATTTTAAAGGCATCGATTGTCGGTGCTGTGGCTACGGGTAGTGCTTCTATCTCTAGCAGTCTGTTAGCCGCCAATAAAACAGTCAAAATTGGTATGAATATTCCAATGACCGGTGACTATGCGCCCTGGGGTTTGCCGGGCTTATACGGTTGCCAGATTGTTGCCGACGACATCAATGCGGCAGGCGGCGTGAAAATTGGTAGTGATACCTACAATATTGAAATGGTCGCTTACGATCATGGTTACGACACCGAAAAAGCAGTCCAGGGCTACAAGAAACTGGTTCTACAGGATAAGGTCAGCATGGTGATGATGCTGGGCGGTTCTACGGTTGCTTCGGTTCTGCCCTGGGCGCAGCGCAGAAAAATGCTCACCACCACTTTGTTACCCAGTGATATCACACCCAAGTCGGATTATCTGATTGCGACCTGTGAATCTCATCCGCTTTACGATGTCACCGGTGTTGAGTGGCTGGCGAAAAACTATCCCGATGCAAAGACCGCGGCTATTGTTACTAACAATGACGCTGAGTATGGTTTGCAGGCGACGGCTACCTACAAGGCGGCTTTCGAAGTTGAAGGTATTGAGGTAGTTGATGTGAATCTGCATGGCTTCGATATCACCGACTTCGCGCCTATTGTCAGCTCGGTATTGGCGAAAAAGCCAGATATCTTCTGTATGGCGACCAGCTTCTACGTGACGCCATTGATGGAGCAGCTTTATCATCAGGGCTTTAAAGGCAAAATCATTACTACCACGCTGGATTACTACGATGAAATTATCGCCAAGACCAGCAAGGAATTTGTCAATGGCACGATATTTCAGTTCCCGGATTTTGATGACCCTATGTTGAATGAGTCAGGTATCAATTTCCCTGATCCGGGTGGCTTCGATGCCAAGTTCCGCAAGGCGCATCCGAATGACTGGTCAGCGGTTTCCTGGGAATATCCGGCGATTCTGCTGAACTGGATCGAAGGCGCTAAAGCCGCGGGCAGCGTCGACCCTACCGCCGTACTGAAGGCGCTTAAGTCGAACAAAAACCCTGAGTTTGTATTCGGTGGCGGTCAATGGTGGGGAAGCCAGCTCTGGGGACAGGACAATGCCGTAGTTGGACGTTGGCCGGTGGTAGTCATCGAAGATGGCAAGGCTCGCATCAAAGAGTTTGGCAGCGTCTCTAACTGGCTCGATAAAAATAAAGACGTATTGATCAAACACATGAAAGAACTGGGTCTGCGAACTGTCTAAGACTGTAGGCTTGCCGGGGAAGAAATTTTTCTTTCCCGGCTTCAAGCCTGTTCAAAACATACTATTTGAATCTTTTCCGGGTTAACGAGGTTATTCTGTGGAACTCGTTTTACAGTCATTAGTGAATGGTCTGATACAGGGTGGCTTTTTTGCTCTGTTTGCGGTCGGACTGGTATTGATATTTGGCGTGATGGGTGTCGTTAACTTCGCCCATGGCGAACTGGTTATGATCGGCTCCTACACTATCTGGCTGGTACACGCGCAGTATGATTTTGCCTTTATTCCAGTGCTGTTGCTTGCCATCGTTATCGTTACCCTGATCGGTTTGTTGATGGAGCGGTTTCTGTTCAGGCCGACGCGAAACGACCCGCTCGCGGGTTTAATCTGTTCGATCGGCGTGTTATTTATCTTACAGGTAGTCGCGACGCTAATCGGTGGGGACGGGCCTTCCAAGCAGGTTCCGCCGCCCTTTCATGGCACACTGGCACTGTTCGACTTTCTGCGTATTCCGTACCAGCGCCTGTTCGGCCTCGGGGTCTCGGTGCTGGCTTTAGGCACACTCTGGTATTTCCTCACGCGTACACGTTTGGGCTGGGCACTTCGAGCCGTGGCGCTCGATAGAGAAGCGGCGGCGTTACAGGGGATCAATATCAATCATATCTCGATGATCGCAATCGGTGTCGGTGCGGCGCTGGCTGGTCTGGCCGGTGGTTTAATGGCGCCGCTGACCAATATCAACCCCCACATGGGTCACAATGTCATCATTACCGCTTTTATTGTCACCATAGTCGGTGGCGTCGGTAGCCTCTCTGGCGCGGTCTATGCGGCGATCCTGTATGCACTGTTTCATACCTTTGTCTCGGTTTATTTTGGCGGCACGGTAGCGACCATTAGCGGCCTGGTATTGATGGTTGTCGTGTTGATCGTTCGCCCCTCCGGAATCATGGGCGTGAAGGTCAGCGAGTAAGATGATGAACAGCAAAATACAAAAAACACTGGCTGCCCTGATATTGCTGGCTGGTTTGCTGGTGTTACCTCACCTGTTGCCATTCCACCAGCAGGATTTGCTGATTTTTCTCACTATTAATGTCCTGGTGGTGTGTAGCTATCGGCTGGTGACGCTAACGGGTGAGTGGTCTTTGATTCATGCGGTGATGATGGGTGTCGGTGGTTATACCGCCACATTATTGTTTAAGCATTATGAGATAGGGATGTGGTTTACCCTGCCCATGGCAGGCATCGTGTCGGCACTCGTCGCCGGTGTGCTGTGTTTTCCACTGTTTCGTATGACGCAGTTTTATTTCCTCATCGGCTCCTTTGCGGCTGGAGAAGCGATTCGCTTATGCTGGATTCAGTTTGTCAGAGTATTTGGCGGCACCGGTGGCCTTAGTGGGGTAGAACCACCGTTGATTGGCGAGATCGATTTTCTTGAGCCGGTTCCCTATTTTTACCTCACCCTGAGTGTCGTGGGCTTTTGCCTGTTTATTTTATATCGAATCGAGAAATCGAGGATCGGGCTGACCCTGCACTCGGTACACTGGAAAGAACCGCTGGCCGAGTCGGTCGGTGTAGATACCTGGCGTTATCGAGCCCTGGCATTTGTCGTCGGTTCCTTTTTTGTCGGCATCGCGGGTGGCCTGAAAGTTCACTATCTGGGCACCATAACGCCGAACCAGTTTGGCGTCGGCTTCATGGTATTTATTTTAATCTGGGTAATCGTCGGCGGCTATAACAAGTTCTATGGTCCGATCATCGGTGTCGTGGTGCTCACCCTGTTTGATGAATCGATAAGAAGTTTCGAAGAAATTCGACCCGCGATTTACGGTGCTGTGCTGATATTTTCGATTCTGTTTCTGCCGCTGGGACTGGAAAGTATCCCGGCACGAATTAAAGCCTGGACAGGTGTCGGAT
>JAOUJX010000186.1 GCA_029882955.1 Gammaproteobacteria bacterium | reverse complement strand
CCTGCAAGGTGTTGTCTATCATCATCTCGTAACTGCCAAACTGTAGCGAGATACTAAACACCAGTAAACTGTTGGAGAAGATCATTGCACCGACTGTAAGCCAGGTGCGGCGTCTATGTCGCCACAGATTACGCCAGGCTAGCAAAATCGAGACGTTACTCACTGCCTTGGATTTCTCAGGTTAGACAGAGTAAACAAGCTATCGCTGAGCTCGATATCAAATTCGACCTGGTCGACCGATATTTCCGTCCATTCGTCCGGGCTTTCGATCTTGTTCATCCGCATGCGGCTGGCGATGGTACGCCCTCCCATAGGCTGTATTTCGAGCGCATTCATTTCCTTTACCAGAATATTGTCCTGGTCCCAGAACTGCTGCCGCGTCATGACAAAATCGTCGCGTATGGTGAATATCTCCTTACCCCAGACCACCGCTGCGTTTTCGTGCGGGACCGACTCGATGGTGTAATAAAAGTGTCCTTCTTTTTCCACGGAACGGATTAACTGGTGCTCATATTGATCGATGACATCGGTTGATTTACTGATGTCCCGATTAGAGAAATCGCTACCCATCCAGCTCTGGTTCATCATCGAAGACGGCACCTTAATAATCCGATTTATTTTGGGTGAAAAGGTCCACATATTGCGGTCTATGATTAGCGTGCCGTTACCAGCGTCGCGTTTGGGCTCAGTGATCCGAACCAGTGAGGTTTTATCGCCACGGGTCCAGGCCTGCATCGACATCTGGCGTTGCCAGTCGCTACGATGAACCGTCATGGTCATTACCGAATACGAAGTGACACCACGCCAGTGTTCCATTGCTGCGCGAATTAAAACTTTAGGATCGGGTGATTGGGCGGCCTGCGGTAGGGTGAAAAACCCAAGCAGGTAAAAGAGTAGAAAGCTTTGCCGAAGAGAATAAAACCTGTAATGTTTAATCATGAAACCGTCCTGGGTTCGATCAAGCTTAAAATACTAGCAAATGAACCGCTAATACACTTGAGTCAGATCAATTTGACCATAGGTATCAGGTAGTAGTATTAATATAGAGAAATAGCAGAGGAGTTAAAATGAGTGACGATTTAAAAAACAATTTAAAAGACCAGTCCACCTGGATGCGCGGCCTTTATATGCTGATGTTTACGATATTCTCCCGGATCGCCGAGGTGGTACTGTTCGCAGTCGTGGTATTCCAGTTTATCCTCAAATTGTTAACCGGCAGTACTAACGAACGGTTGCGTAAACTGGGGCAGGGTACCAGCACTTATATTTATCAGGTCTTCCAGTTTTTGAGCTTTAATAGCGATTACCAGCCTTACCCTTTCGGTGCCTGGCCTAAGGGTGAGCCGAAACCAACGGGTACCGAAGTCACTAAAGATTGACGAGATCTAAGGGACCTCTGATCCAGCAAAACAAAATCAGAGGGGCCCGAGTCTTCTAGCCCTAAATTTACGCCCCTTAATTTTCCCTTCACTAAGAATCTGCAAGGCCTGTTTTGCCAGGGATTGCTCTACCGCGACGTAGGCAATTTTATCGAATATATTAATTTTACCGATGCTCTTACCGGGTAGAGCGCCATCCGCAGTTAACGCGCCTAGCAGGTCGCCCGCACGAATTTTGTCTTTGCGACCGGCATTCACAAACAGGGTTGCCATGGGAGGGTAGAGTTTGAAATTCTCAGGCGATTTAAGTTCGGATTGTTTTTCTATGTGTGCCGGAATACCCTGATATTCTTCAATTGCTTTGACCCTGAATTGTTCCGATGGCATGAATAAACTGATAGCGAGCCCCTCGCTACCAGCGCGCCCTGTACGCCCAATGCGGTGAATATGAATTTCCGGGTCATGTGTGATGTCGAAATTAATCACGGCTGCCAGTTCTTTAATATCCAGGCCCCTCGCAGCAACGTCGGTTGCGATTAATATCGAAGTGCTTTTATTGGCAAACTGAACGAGCACCTGATCGCGTTCAAATTGCTCCAGATCACCATGCAGGGCGAGCGCATGAAAGCCGCTTTGCTTTAACTCATCGGCAAGTTGCTGGCATTGAAGTTTTTGATTGCAAAACACCAGGCTGGATTCGGGCTGGTAGTGCTTTAACAGGGCGATTAGCGTTTCGGTACGCCGGTTTTTTTCGACTTCGTAAAATACCTGTTTTATTTGTTTACTATGATGTGAGGTTTCGACACGGATATCGGCCGGATTCCGCTGTACAGCATTGCTAATGCGCTGGATTTCGTCCGGGTAGGTCGCGGAGAATAACAGCGTTTGCCTGTCGCCGGGTACAAAATCAATAATAAGCATGATGTCTTCCAGAAAACCCATATCCAGCATGCGGTCGGCTTCGTCCAGTACCAGGGTTTTCAGGCTGTTGATTTTTAACGATGCTTTATTTAGATGCTTTAAAATACGGCCGGGAGTACCGACGACTATATGCGGGTCACGCTCTAGCGAAGCCAGTTGGGTACCCATAGGCTTGCCACCACACAAGGTTAATATTTTAGTGTTGGGGATAGTTCTTGCGAGTCGCCGAATTTCATTACCTACCTGGTCAGCCAGCTCTCGTGTTGGGCAAATGACCAGCGCCTGGGTTTGGTAGTTTTTTGATTCGAGCTTGTTTAGTAGAGTGATAGCGAATGCTGCGGTTTTCCCGCTACCTGTTTTGGCCTGTGCGAGTAAATCCTGATTATCGAGCAATAAAGGCAGACATTCAGCCTGTACCGGCGTCATGGCCTCGTATCCCAGGCTTTGAATACTGGCGAGAAGTTCAGGGCGAACAGGCAGGGATGAAAAGTCGGTATCGGTCACGGGAGTCTAATCTGTATGCGGGCGCGCATCATAGCACCGCCTCGGTTACTTTGTTTATATCAATAAGTCCGATTCTATCGGATGATAAATATCAGTTGCGTCGATTAATGAATTGGCGGTCAACGACGTCACCCCATATACCTCGGTTTTAATCCCGTATTTGCTTCTTACTTTATTGAGCAGCAAATCAAAATCGCCATCGCCCGACAATAATATAATTGTGTCGACATGTTGTGCGGCTTCCATGACATCGATGGCAATCCCCACATCCCAGTCGCCTTTCGATGAACCATCGCTACGCTGGATATAGGGTTTAAGTTTTACTTCGAAGCCGAGGTGTTTTAGCACATCCTGAAATTTGATCTGTTTGTCGTCGTGGCGCTGGATTGCGTAAGCAGTCGCGGATGCGATAATGCCCTGTGCCGCAACTCGCCGCCATAACTCACGATAGTTAAACTGGCGTCCGTAGGCCTGGCGTGTGGTGTAATAAATGTTTTGAACATCGGCGAACAGGGCGATTTTTTTCATAGCAGTGTTAGCCCGCCAAAGGATGACCCGATAGATTAACAAAATAGATCATAATAAGCTCTACTAATAGTCAATATTAATAGTTAAGGATTACTCTGATTCGGGTTGTCAACCATCCAGCAGGCCGATAAGATTAGCCTTCAATCAATTCCCCCTATTCCTGACGAGGCCCGTTATGAAAGTTTGTGTGCTTGGAGCAGCCGGTGGTATCGGACAGCCGTTATCCCTGCTTTTAAAATTACAGTTGCCTGCGGGTAGCGAATTATCGCTTTACGATGTCGCCCCTTTTACCCCCGGTGTCGCGGTTGATTTAAGCCATATCCCTACCGATGTTGCGGTGAGCGGTTTCGTCGGTGATGATGTTGAAGCGGCTATGAAGGACGCCGATATCGTCGTCATTCCCGCTGGTGTGCCACGTAAGCCAGGCATGACTCGTGATGATCTTTTCAACATGAACGCCGGTATTGTTAAGAAGCTGGTTGGCGCGGGTAGCAAAGCCTGTCCGAATGCCTGCTACGCGATTGTCACCAATCCAGTG
Organism: Gammaproteobacteria bacterium; assembly: GCA_029882955.1. Lineage (GTDB taxonomy): Bacteria > Pseudomonadota > Gammaproteobacteria. The sequence continues at coordinate 3,934 of JAOUJX010000186.1, read as the reverse complement.
AATTCAACCGTGCCAATCGCTGCCGAGGTTTTAAAAGCCGCGGGCGTTTATGACAAACGCAAAATGTTCGGTGTGACGACTCTTGACGTTATTCGTTCTAACACTTTTGTCGCCGAGGCGGTTGGCAAGAGTTGTGACGATGTTAATGTCAGTGTGATCGGCGGACATAGTGGTGTCACTATCCTGCCATTGCTTTCCAGTATCGAAGGCGTATCGCTGAGCCAGGAGCAAATCGAAGCCCTGACACCACGTATTCAGGAAGCCGGTACCGAAGTCGTTGAAGCCAAAGCGGGTGCCGGTTCTGCAACGCTTTCTATGGCGCAGGCTGCGGCACGTTTCACTAATTCCCTGGTCGCCGCCATGAACGGTGAGGATGTCACCGAATGTTGCTACGTACAAACGGGTGATGATTCAACCAGCTTCCACGCTCAACCGGTTAAGCTGGGTAAGGAAGGTGTCGAATCTATCCCGGCTCTGCCCGCATTAAGTGATTACGAGCAAAAACTACTCGACGAAATGGCCGATGTGCTCAACGGCAATATCGCTAAAGGCATTGAATTCGCTAACGCATAATAGTCTATTCACAGGTTTCTCCCTGGCGCGGTTCGAAATGGAACCGCGTTTTTTTTATTCTAAACCTGCTTTAAATTTCTTTCATTAATCGCAAAGCATCGTAAATAGCCGCGTGAATATTGCGCGAAGAAACCGCATCGCCGATTCGAAATAACTGAAATCGTCCTTCCGGGTTGCGCTGGATAGTCTGCGGCTGGCAGTTAAGTAAGGCAGCGTGATCAACTTCACCGTAGTTAGTTGAGTGTGGTTTTAAGTCGAAATAAACATCATCGAGTGCCACTGTGCCATGCTCAACGACGAGTTGATCAACCAGCCGTTCGGTAATTACGTCGCCATAATCACTACCGAGAACGACACGAATTTTGTCGCCTTCGCGGGATGCGCTAAGTGCTCGACGGCACAATGATAAACGCACATCGTAGGGTAGTAATGTTTCTATGTAGGGACTGATATTGACGCCACCAATATCGGGGGAAATACTGCGTTCGGGTGAAACATATTCGAGCCTGGCGGTTTTGGCAATGATCTCGGCTGCCTGCATACCAGTATGATCTGCGCCATCGTCATATAGCATGACATCGCCTTTTGGAACGACGTCGCCGGAAATAATATCCCAACTTGATGTGGTTAAATCGTTACCCGATTCGAGCACTTTGGGATCCGGTAAACCTCCAGTGGCAATAATCACTACGTCGGGCTGTTCGAGCATAATTTCGTCGGCTTCGGCGTAGGTATTAAAACGGAATTCGGCACCTGCTTTATCGCATTGCGCGACGCGCCAGTCGATGATGCCGTTCATTTCGCGGCGTCGTTGGCTTTTAATGCAGAGCAGAATTTGCCCGCCCGCTGCTGGTGTTGCTTCAAATACAATGACCTGGTGGCCGCGCTCGGCGGCGACTCTGGCGGCTTCGAGACCCGCAGGCCCTGCGCCTACAATGACTATTTTCTTTGGCTTATCGACCTTTTGAGAAATTTGATGCGGCATGGTTGCTTCTCTACCACTGGCTGGATTATGGATACACAGAGCTTCACCAGCCAGATAAATTCGATCGAGACAATAAGTTGCACCGACGCAGGGGCGGATATCGGTTTCTCGACCCGAGATGAGTTTTTGTACGATCAACGGATCTGCGATATGTGCCCGGGTCATGCCGACCATGTCGAGTTTGCCGCTGGCGACGGCATGCCTGGCCGTGGCGATATCGGCTATACGCGCCGCATGGAAAACCGGAAACCCTGTTTCTGCTCGGATTTCTCCGGCGAAGTCGAGGTGCGGTGATGCGGGCATTCCCTGCAACGGAATAACCCTCGTTAATGCCGGGTCAGTGTCGACATGGCCGCGAATGACATTAAGGAAATCGATCTGTCCGGTCGCGACCATGCGCTGTGCAATTTCGACACCGACTTCGCGAGTAATACCGTTTTCGAGTTGCTCGTCGACCACGAGGCGTAACCCGACGATGAATTCTGGACCAACCTGTTTACGAATTGAATCGAGTACCAGATGGATAAAACGCAGGCGATTGTCGAGAGAGCCACTCCAGTCATCGTCACGGAAGTTGGTGACAGGCGACCAGAATTGATCGATTAAATGTCCGTAACATTCTAGCTCGATGCCATCCATACCGCCTGCCTGCATCCTCGCGGCGGCATCGCCATAATCGTTGACGATGCGTTCGATATCCCAGTCTTCGATAATTTTGGGAAAGTTTCGATGTGCGGGTTCGCGTATGCCCGAGGGTGATACCGTCGGCAGCCAGTCACTATGGTTCCAGCCTGCCCGTCGACCCAGGTGGGTAAGCTGGATCATGATTTTGGCACCGTGTTCGTGGCAGGCACTGGTCAGCTCCTGAATCCAGGGCACGACCTCGTCTTTAAAGGCTAATATATTGCCAAAAGCTGGAGGGCTGTCCCGAGAAACCAGAGCGGAGCCGGCCGTCATGGTGAGTGCTACACCACCTTTTGCACGAGCCTCGTGGTACAGACGATAGCGCTGCTTTGGCATGCCGTCCTCGGTATAGGCGGGTTCGTGTGCTGTTACCATGAGACGATTGCGCAGGATTAAATGTTTTAGCTGGTAGGGTTGAAGAAGAGGGTCGCTACTCGCCATGATTTTAGTACCAAATAGCCGAATTCGACTGGATGTTAGCAGTTAATAAGATGTCTGCGCAATGTGACGATTCGAATAGCTGGACTCGTTTTATCGGCATATATCTGTTCTTAAGTAAACACGTTTAATGCCGATAATGTATTGGCGTAAATATATTTACTTATGAACTGAATGGAAAATTTGAATGTCGTGTCTATACTTAACTTCAACGTGGTGACGACATGCATTTAAGAGGGTAGCAAAACAATCATGAAGATAATAAGCAGGAAGTTGGGAACCAGGTTTTTTATATTAACGGTTTTGCTATCACTCACTGTAGTGATATCCGCCGCTACGGTCATGGTGAATAGTCTGGAAGTAGCCAGTCACGAAGGCCAGTTGACCGAAAAGGAAATTCCGATGCTTAACAAAGCGCATGAATTGAAATTTGCTGTCGTACAGGTACAACAGTGGTTAACCGATATCAGTGCGACGCGAGGGCTTGATGGCTTAAACGATGGTTTCGATGTGGCGGAGGAACATGCACAGAATTTCTATAAAATAATAGACGAATTAATACTGATGAACGAGGGGCATGAAGATCATTATCGATCCCTTACTCCTGTTTTCGATGCGTATTACGAGGCGGGTAAGAAAATGGCCCAGGCTTATATCGAGGGTGGTCCTGCCGCAGGTAATGCGATGATGGCAGAGTTCGATTCGACTTCAACAAGGATGGGAGAGGAAGTCGATGATCTGATGGTACATATTGCTGCAGCGACGGAATCCAGCTTACTATCCCAGCAAAAACTATTACAACAAATATTAATCTACATCATGACAGGTTCTGTAATGGTCCTGTTAGGCGTAGCCATCCTCTACATTATCATGTCGCGGGCTCTGTCCCACTTGCCCGAAGTAGTCGAAGAGTTGAATCGGATTGCCGCTGGTGACCTGACTTCAAAAATTGATGTGAGCCGAGAGGATGAGATAGGGGACTTGTTGCAGGGACTGGACTCCATGCAGAAACACTTATTGGAGATGATATCGAAAATAGGTTCTACCACTAACCTTCTGACCACGACTGCAGATCAAGCCTCCTGTTTGATGGTGCAAGCTAGTGCCAATATTAAGGAGCAACAATCTGAGACGGAACAAATTTCCGCCGCGATGATGGAAATGAGTACTGCGGTACTCGAAGTCTCTAACGGGGTAATGGGCACCTCAAGGGCGGCCAATGGAGCGAATGCTGAAACCAACGATGGACAGTTG
>JAOUJX010000185.1 GCA_029882955.1 Gammaproteobacteria bacterium | reverse complement strand
TTTCGTCAAACTTAGTAGACATCTCGTTTACCGGGGTACCTGATCGGTTGGTTCTAAAGTTTAAAAGTAGTGCCAGCTTAATCCAGCATAGTATTCAAAATAGATTTACCCGGATCACTCCGGCAACCCCGCCTGACGCAGTTCCAGCGCAAGTTGATCCATTAACTCTACTGTTTGCACCGAGGTACGTCGCAAGTGTGATATCGTAATTTCAGGACTCTGCATCCTTAGTTGCTCGACTTCCCATTCAGCATCATCTATTAACCCCAGCCTGACATAACTGGCAATCAGGAAGACGCGCGGATTCACCCCGCTCTGATTTTTCTCCAGCGCCTGATTTAAGCTATCGATGGCATCTTCGTATTTTCCTGCGAGGTATTGAGCACGCCCCAGATTATAGGGATAGTCAAATGTATAATAGGGATTTAAATCCATACCCCTATTTATACTCTCAATGGCACCTCCAGCATTACCCTGGTGATTATAAATAAGTGCCAGCAAGCCATACCCGTCTGCGTAATTAGGCGATATTTCTATTGATTTTTTTGCCGCTATAACTGCAGCCTCAAGCTCCTTACGAAACAGATGCACGAAACCCAACGACCAGTAGACCTGCGGGATACTGCTATTACTGGAGACACCTTTTTGTGCCATTTCCAGCGCCATATTCAAAGTTTCCTTTGGAGACTCGGTCCAACCGCGAATGTATTGCAATACCATGGATACCGCTATCGCGCCGTAGGCCCGGGAAAAACCCGGGTCTATGCGGATTGCTTCGCGGTAAAGGTTAATAGACTCAGAAACACCGGCTTTATCGCGAGACCTGAAATTTACCTGACCCTGTAAAAATAGCTCGTAGGCATCAAAGTCAATGCCAGCATTGTCGACCAGCCCCTCTTTTTCCTGTGATTTCAAGCGGACTTCCAGAGCGTGCACGATGCTAGCGGTTATTTCATCCTGAATACTAAAAACGCCTTCCAGTTTACGGTCATAGCGTTCGGCCCACAGATGCTTACCTGTAGCGGTATCGGTTAGCTGCGCATTAATCCGAATCAACCCTCCAGCACGCCTTACGCTACCCTCTAACACATATCTAACACCCAGCTCTTCAGCTACTTCCTCAACATTGACAGACTCACCCTTATAGGTAAAAACTGAGTTACGAGCGATAACGAACAGTCCGGAAATCTTCGAAATATCGGTAATTAAATCTTCCGTCAATCCGTCAACAAAGAAATCCTGCTCCTTGTCGCTACTCATATTGGTAAAAGGTAGCACCGCGATTGAAGGCTTTTCGGAAAGAGTAGAATCGCTAACCGGGGTGGCCAACTCATCCTGGTTATAACCCGTTGGTTGCCAGAGAAGTGCAAACATCAAGGCCAGCAGTAACAGCAGGAAACTAATAATAGCCAGGAGCCTCCAGCGCTTACTGGTTAATGTCGCTGGCATATCAGCTAAAATCGGTTCAATTCTCTGGTCGAGATTTTCCCGTGATATAAACTCGACATCGGCGATCAGGCGGTAGCCTATTTTAGGGATTGTTTCAATCACTGAGGGATGATGACTGTCATCTCCGAAAGCCTTGCGAAGCTTATTGATAGCACCGGTAAGCACCTCATCACCAACGACCATGTTGGGCCAGACCTTAGCTATTAATTTGTCGCGACTGACGGGGGTTCCTGCATTTTTTGAGAGGTGAAACAGTAAACAGGCTGCGCGAGGTTCGAGTTTTACCTGTTTTTCGCCGCATTCCAGCTGCAAAATATCGGGATAAAACGTCCATTTTCCGATTAATACCGGATCCGCTGTCAACTCTAATAAGAAATTATTATTTGTTTCCATTTTTAAAAATAACTTTAAGTATTTGATTTTAATGGAAAAATATTTACGTTAGATAAACATTAGATAACCGTCAGCTATTGGTCAGGTGTTTATCAATCGCAATCTTTATAACTCTACCTGAACGCAGCAATAACTCAACCAATCGAGCAGGAGATAGAGACATGAACACTCAATTAAAACTAAACGCTAGCACCGAAACCAGATTAAATGTAATCAACAAGCTGATTATATCGTTATTCCTGATGGCCTCTTCATCCGTATACGCCACCGATAGCTATCAGCAAAATGTTTTGTTCTCCCCCAGCGATAGCATTCTGCAATCTGAAGCGAAGGGTCGCATCATGATTTATGACGGTCTTAAAAATGAAACTATCGAACTGGCTTTGAATGAGCAATTTGATCGTATTGATAACATGATGTTTGTTAACATCGAATACGAACAGGAAGATGGTGAATATGAAGCGGAAGATGACGACGACTGTTAATTGAGGCACCAATACTTCATGGTCTATGGCTGCTGTTAAGATACGATGGAACGTACTTACACAGCCACGACTTTAACGCTTCTAACCACCGCAACACCTCTTCCAGTGTATTTAATCTTGATGTCAATCAATACCAACTCAAAACAGTTATTTATAGTTTAAACAAAAGCGCTGTTACGGTTAATGTTACCGCGTGTTAGGCAAACGGAGGAAGATATCATTAGGCGGTTATCAGAGCCGGATTTTTGTAATACCTGATAGATGCTCATGGGGAAAAAAGTCAAAGGGAAAAGCTGATGTGGAGCAAAACAACAATACTAGACCGCTTACCCTGGCGCTCCGATGCCGACGTGGTATTTCTCCACCCCCCCAGCCTGCTCGATTTTCGCAGTCGAGCAATATTACTCGGACCGATCAGCGATGTTATTCCTTCGAGCCCTATTTTCGAGATGTATCCGATCGGTTTTTTGAGTCTTAGTGATCACCTGGAAAGAGCCGGGTTTTCGACAAGAATCATCAATCTTGCCGCAAAAATGCTGGCCTCATCACGTTACGATCCCGAGCGAACAATCAGCAAACTCAGGCCAAAGGCGTTTGCCGTCGATTTACACTGGCTGCCGCACGTGCAGGGTAGTCTGGCCATTGGTGAACTGATTAAAAAACACCATCCAGATATACCGGTTATCTATGGTGGCTATTCTGCCACTTATTTTGCCGACGAATTAATCCGCTATCCGTTTGTAGATTATGTAGTCAAGGGGGATTCGACCGAGCGCCCCCTGGTATTATTGATGCAGGCAATCGAAGGCAACGGTGCTCTAAATAAGGTTCCCAATCTAACTTACAAGGATGGTAACGGACAGGTACGTGCTAACAAAATCAGCCATGTACCGACCAACATAGATGATGTTGCGACTGACTATATAATCCCGATCAGGAAATCCCTGCGATTTTTCGATATAAAAGCTTATCTGCCGTTTCGTTCATGGGCGAAATACCCGATCACCGCGGTTTTCCCTTTTCGCGGCTGTGGTTACAACTGCGCCACTTGCGGCGGATCAAGATTTGCCTGTGGACAGGTATATAATCGACACGGCGTAGCTGCTCGCTCCCCCGGGAAAGTTTCACAGGAGCTCCGGCACCTGGCAAAAACCTTCAATGCGCCGACAATGATTATTGGCGACATTATGCAAAACGGTCGGCAATACGCTTATCGTATTCTAGACGAAATAAAGCGCATACGATTCCGCAACGAGCTCGTACTAGAGTTCTTTACCCCGCCTTCAGCCGATATTATCGAACGAGTTCGGGCGTCGGTACCTCGATACAACGTAGAAATATCTCCCGAAAGTCATGACGAGCGAGTTCGCCGGGCATTTGGTCGCCCCTTCAGCAACAATCAGTTAGAAAAATCGATACAGACCTGCATAGAACAAGGCTGCGAACGCATCGACTTATTCTTCATGATCGGTCTGCCTGAACAGGACTATCAGTCAGTAATGGATACCATAGACTACTGTGAGTACCTGCTCTTGAGTTACGGCCAAAACAAAACCCTGCATCCATTTATTGCGCCGCTGGCACCATTTATCGACCCGGGCAGCGCGGTCTGGGAGCAGGCCGAAGCGCATGGCTATAGACTGTTTGCGCGTAGCCTCTGTGAACATCGAGAGCTAATGGATTCTGCAAGCAGCTGGAAGCAATTTCTCAATTACGAGACAGCCTGGATGAGCCGCGATGAAATCGTCGATAGCACCTATGAAGCCGCCCTTCGCTTAAATACGCTAAAGCGAAAATACGGTTTAATTAGTCAGGACAAAGCAGCGATAGTGGACAAAAATGCGCGTACCTCGCGTGAACAGCTAAAACGTATCGATGCGCTAATAGCAAACAGGCAACAGGGTTCGACCGCATGGAAGCAGCTCGAAGACGAACTAAAAACGATGATGACGGATACGATCTGTTACAAGGAAGAGATAAACTGGCCGACGAGTTTTTATCGTTTTAATATAGCCGGTATCATTTCGCAACTCCTGGGCCGAACCTGAAGAGACTGTAGTTAATTCTGTGTAACTGGCTATATTTTAATCCGACCTCCGCGAAAACCACTCAGTCCTGATGTTTCTCGATTTCCTCGTACCACAGGTCGTGGTGTTGCTGGGCCCAGCCGGCATCTACCTTTCCACTCAGCATGCCTTCAAGGGCGCCCTCGTTACCGATTGACCCGAGATAAATATGCAAAAATGAAAAACCGATAAGATATATGCTACTTATAGAATGCACTATATTTGATAACTGAATGGTCTCGCGCTCCCAACCAAAATTGGGAAACAGCAGGTAAACTCCCGAAATACAGAGCGCAATACCGGCAACGAGCAGCGACCAGTACCAGACTTTCTCACCCGCATTCACCTTACCGGTAGAGACATGAGGGCCGCCGAAATAACCTCCAAATCTCTTAAACCAGTCCCAGTCGACCTTAACAAACAGCGACTGGCGTAGCCAGACGGCTAGCATCACCAGCAAACCAGCGATGAATAGCAGGGCTAAATAATTATGCAGAAACTTGGCAACTTCGGCGTATGCGGAAAACCTTTCCTTGCCCAACAACGGGATGAGCGCAGTGCGGCCCCATAACAGGCTTACGCCGCTCAATGCCAGAATGATAAAAAGAGTCCCCACGAACCAGTGCATGATTCGCTCGAATAATGTCCAACGTAGTATCTTGATACCAGTGCGATGTTCAAGGCGCACCTGGCCCGACACGACGTAAAACAGTCCCAGGGCTAAAAAGATCAGAGCCAACCACCAAAAGCCATAGGTAGAAATCAGCTCATTACGCACTTCTCGCCATTTCTGTCCACTCACCTGAATGAACTCGTTAGTCTCCTGGCCACGAACAACGGTGGAACCCTCAACGCCTTTTCGTACCGGCCTCCAATCCATCCCGCCAGCCTGGGTAAGCTTAACGATTTTCTGGTCGTGCACAGCACTAGCATTCTCGCCCTGATCAACAGCAGCCTGTACTTCACCTATACCGAATATAATTGTCGACGTATAAATTCCGGCACCAGGTGGCAGTATTAATCCAACCAAACCAAGGCCCAGCAGACTCCACAACAATAGACGCTGCCATAGATACCTGACGTCTCCTGTATGACTTATCCTGCTCGAAAGTTTCATTTCAGTAACCCCCTGGATAGTGTTATGCCAATGGCAACCTAATAGAGAAACGACCAAAATAAATTTTTCTACTACACCATTAGCGCTACTAATAATGCCTTTTATAAGTCTAGTAGGATGGTATTGCTTACGAGTTGATTTACATCATGAAAAGTGGGGGCCGTCATTTAGAGGCTTCCCGCCACCACGGGATACCACTGTGCCAAGACCTCCCCGCCCCCCCCTGGAGTAAACCTTCTTTATTATCTCGGTGACTCACCCGCAATCGTGCAGCGATACATCTCACGTCTAAAGCCCTCGTAGTCGTTGAATGCCTGATGAACACAGAGACGGTTATCCCAGATAGTCAGAGTTCCGGGTTGCCATCGTAAGCGACAGGTAAAGGCTGGCTGAGTGATATGCTCAGCCAGGAAATTTAGTATTGGATACGATTCCTCCTGGTTCATGCCTTCGAATCCAACCGCATAGGTTCTGTCACAATACAGCGACCGTTCACCGGATTTGGGGTGGGTACGTACCAATGGGTGGTAGCTGCCAATCACCTTCCTTGCCATCTCCTCTGACAAGGGACCGGCGTCTTTTGTAGCGGCCAGGCGACCGAGCGCTGAGTCATCGGGTTTCATGGTCTGCTGTGCGGTTGCGAGCACATTTTTCATCGACATGTGAACATTTAAGCCATCGACTATCGACTTCATTTTGTCACTCAGCGTGGCATAGGCCAGGGCGGAATTAGCCCACTGAGTATCGCCACCATAGGGTGGTATATCGACCCCGTAGAGTAAACTGATTGCCGGTGGATGACTTAAAAATGGGGAGTCGGTATGCCAGCCCGAACCAAATATCATAGCATCACTGGCATCGGCCTGACGGATCACCGGCTGGACATTTTCGTGTCCCTCGACACCTTTTGTATAAGCATCTTCGGCAAAGGGTCCGAACCGACTGGCGAACGCTTCCTGGTCGCCATGGGTTATATCCTGATCGCGAAAAAAGATCATTTTGTGACGAAACAACGCTTGCTCAACCTCTGCAAAAGTTTCATCGCTTATATCATTAACCTGGACGCCGCGAATTTCCGCACCCATGGCCGCAGCCAGAGGGATCGCTTCGATGTTTCTGTAGTCTTTTGCAGCGTTATCAAAACCGCCCGTGGGATGTGTAATCATAAATTCACCTTTGTAACATTTTAATCGAAAGAAATCTGAGCATCGGTCGCCGCAATCAGGCTTTCAATCTCCAGCTCTGATAAATAGACATCGAAATGATTCTGCAGAATGTCCCGGAGACTTTTTTTATCTTCGACCACAGTTTCCTGCCGGTCAATACCATCATTCAAAATGAGGCGCCCGTTAGTATAGGTAACCCGTCCCTGCCTGGTAGCTCTCGAACATACGGTGCTGCGGGTAAAAATCGACATGTCACTGTTCTGGTGGTAGGCGCACATCGTACTGAAATCGTCCAGCTGATACGGCTTCATATCAAATATATATCGAGGTTCCCAGCTATCATCATGCCTTTTCTGGCGCATCGTCCACAGATCGTTCTCCTTTAACACTTGATAGAAGCGATCCAGTTGATAGCAGGGGTGCTCACCCGGAACAAGCGGCAGCAAGAATGAATCACCAAACCCGACATCGCCTATCACGGTTTGCTCGACTTTAATCTGTAGCAATAAATGGCTGAATTCCGGCCCGGGCACTTCGTCTTTGAATACCCTGGCAGTCAGAAACTTAACCGAAAACCCCAGTTCCCTCAGTAGCCAGGCGAAGGCGCTATTTAATTCATAACAAAAGCCGCCTCGCCTGCGATTGACTATTTTGTCCAGGAAAGAATCAACCGAAAGGGCGATGGGGTAACCCAGAGTTATATCCAGATTCTCAAACGGTACGGCTCGCATATGTGCCAGATGCAACTGATTCAGCGTCGACAGCGTTGGCGCCAGGCTACCCTGATAGTTAATACGCTGTAAATAGCGTTCGGCAGTAACAACTTGAGGTTTAATACCAGAAGCCTCCGCGGAATTACTTCAATTCTTCGTAAGGCAGGCCGACGTATTGCTCCGCGAGAACCCTACGACCACTTTCAGAGCTGAGGTAATAGCCTAATTCTGACTCCATAAACCGTTTGAAGGTCTCGCCATCAACATCATCGGCATCGGTGCTATCAAACTTGTGTAGCATATTGCTCATCCACCAGGAGAATCGCTCACCATTCCAGACTCGGCGCAGCGCTATTTCGGAATATTGTTCAATGCAGTCGGTATCACCAGCCTGATAAACGCGAGTCATAATTTTGTACAGAGTCG